>JBJTWB010000247.1:0-5698 GCA_046081505.1 Bacteroidota bacterium
TATGACAGAAGAGATGCGCAGAGATGAAAGCGTGTTTTTATTGGGGGAAGAAGTGGCTGAATACAACGGAGCTTACAAAGCTTCTAAAGGAATGTTAGATGAATTTGGTCCAAAGCGCGTTATTGATACTCCTATTGCCGAGCTTGGTTTTTCAGGAATTGCTGTTGGTGCAGCAATGAATGGATTGCGTCCGGTTGTTGAGTTCATGACTTGGAACTTTGCTATTTTGGCGGCAGATCAAATCATCAATTCAGCAGCTAAGATGTTACAAATGTCTGGCGGGCAATACAATGTGCCTATTGTATTCCGTGGACCGAACGGACAAGCAGGCCAGTTGGCAGCCACACACTCACAGAGTTTTGAAGCGTTTTACGCGCACGTTCCTGGATTGAAAGTGATTACACCATCGAATCCGTACGATGCAAAGGGCTTATTGAAAGCAGCTATACGTGATAACGATCCTGTGGTATTCATGGAGTCTGAGAAAATGTATGGTGACAAGGGTATGGTTCCAGACGGTGAGTATATTTTACCTATTGGAGTGGCAGATATAAAACGTGAGGGAACCGATGTCACCATTGTTTCATTTGGGAAAATCATGAAAACGGCTTTAGCGGGTGCTGAAGAATTGGCGAAGGAAGGAATTTCAGCTGAGGTAATTGATTTGCGCACCATTCGTCCGTTAGATATAGACACCATTATTCAAAGCGTTAAGAAAACGAATCGACTTATAATCTTGGAAGAGTCATGGCCCATGGCAAGTATTTCAACTGAAATTGCGTATCGCGTTCAGCGCAATGCATTTGATTATTTAGATGCACCCATTCGTAGATTAACGCAAACAGATACGCCTTTTGCCTTTGCAACAACATTGATAGAGGCAGCATTACCTCAGGTTGAGGACTTGGTTCGCGCAGCGAAAGAAGTTTGTTACAAAGGATAAATCTTCAGATAATATGAAAAAAGGCGCTTTACGCGCCTTTTTTCTTGTTCATTTGAATGCGATGTCGAATGGCCAAGACAGTTCCAATGACCATAATGATGCAGCCCAACCAGAGTAGGTTGATCATAGGGAAGATTTCTGCCGAAAGAATGAGTATTTCTTTTTGTGCGGATTTGTGTTCACGCATGCTCAGTTGTATGCCATCGGGAGTATCGAAAACAGAAAACCTGCGGTGAAAAAGTTCACTTTCAACTTCTGTAGGGAAAAATTCTCCGTTCACAGACACGGCAATCATCTCAAGCGTATCTCTTTTGGCGCCTTCTTCTAAATAGAGGAGTGATCGTTTGGCTGTTGTTCCAGCCGGTAAATTATCAGGAAGTTCTGTAATGGTATACATGGAGTCTAACTTCATGGTTAGCGTCTCCGTAATTTTTACAGGGGTGAGCGGAGTAATCATCATGTTCTTCGCTTCAGCAAAACCGTCTTCATCAAATTTTTTCTCTTCAATATCAATGTATTTGATGTAGGTGTAGAGGTCTTCTCCCAAACCATGCTGTATACTTGGTTCTCTGCTATTCCCTTTCATACTTAAGAGCACACTGGGTTCTAGCGTAAAGACAAGTTTTCCTGGCTGACCTCCGCGCCAAAGGCTAGCTTCTGCGTAATCTTGGTCAGAGGGAATACTCAATGGAGACCAATGCTTCATTTCATAAGCATCTTCAAAGAAATCTCCTGTGCTAGTATGGTTTTTTAGACAGATAAAAATTCCGTCGTTCATAATTACTTTCTGACCGGCAATATAACTTTTCGGAATAATCTCAAAGTAATCTACAGAGGTAACAATGTGAGAACCTTCTTTTCTTTTGTCTCTGAAACTAACCAGATAATCGCCCATTTGAAGCGTGTCGCCTTGTATGAGAAGCAGGTCTTCGTTGTTGTTGAACTCTTTCGACATGCTTCGAATATCGCCGTTCACGTTTCTGGAAATGAAGTAGCTGCTCCCTGTGCTAATTAAAGCCCCAAGCAACAACATGGCAAAACCCATGTGGGCTATACTTGCTCCCAATACATTGAATTTTCCTTTTAGTACCCGCACGGCATACTCTGCGTTACTGAATAGCGCCCACATTGAGGCAAAAAAGAGTAGTCCAAGAGGAACAGAATACGTGGCTTGAGATTGAATGAAGAGCAGCGTAACTATTCCGGCTAAGGCCATTCCCATAACCAGTGAAAACAAAAATTTCTTGGTTTCTGTTTGTTTGTATTTCAACCATTGTGAAATGGAAATGATGGCCAGCAAGATGATTGCAAGTGGCACTTGAATTTGGTGGAATGTGGTGAAGCGTTCATCGCCGCTGGCCGCAGAGAACTGATGTTGGGCCAATTCTTTCATGAACCCATTACCGGTTGCTTGGTGCAGCCACATGAAAAATCCTTCGAACGGAGTAAGGAAGATATTCCAAACATTGATGGAAGTAACAAAAGTGATGTGAATGGCGCTCAGCGAAAGCACTAAACTTCCAAGGAACATCCAAAATTCCCGACTCAATAACGCCTCTTCATCAGATTTTTGAATGGCGTATTTGTTCCTGTATGAAGTAATGAGGTAAAGGAAGGAAATCAATAAAAAGATGAAGCACATTCCTGGAATCCAAGTGCCTTCTCCGGGAAGAAGTTCTTTGGTTGAATTGGTTTCAAAATTCCCGAACCACACATGTCCAACTCCAATGATTAAAAGAGCTATTGAACTGTAGAGGTATATTTTTTTCCAACGCGTTGTATTTTCTAGGAAGTAGGTTGAAACGAAAATAAAAACCAGCAGATACACAAGCAGTTGAGCTAATATTCCGCTATCTACAAAGCTGTGCACACTGCTGTCTCCCAACACACCGCTTCGGGTTAAGAAGGTTGAATATACAATGAGAACGAAACTGCTTAGGGTCAGAATAAACGTAGCGAATACACTTGTTGGTTTTCTTTTGTTAATGACCAGAAGGTGGGCTGAAGCAACTAACGTTAGCCAAGGCACAAGGGAGGCGTTTTCAACGGGATCCCATGCCCAGAAACCACCAAATCCCAAGGCTTCATAGGCCCAAGCTCCTCCCATGAGAATGCCTGTTCCTAAAATCATAACGCCAAAGAACGCCCATGGAATGGCGGGTTTCATCCATCCTGTTCGGTCTCCTTTCATGAGTCCGGCAATGGCGAAAGAAAATGGAATCAGTGTCGACGCAAAGCCAAGAAACAGGGTAGGAGGGTGAATGGTCATCCAGTAGTTTTGCAGTAATGGATTCAATCCCTTTCCATTTTGCAATTGAGGTAAGCTCATGTAATTGGCTTGTTCGGTCCAAGGAAGTCCAACGTTCATTGCCGTTTCCCGAACCAACAAAAACGGAGATGATCCGAATTGGAAATCACCAATGTAGACGCCCAATAACATGGAGCTTAAGAACACCTGAACCAATGCTATAACTGCCATCACGTAGGGTTCCCATTCTTTGGATCGTTTCAAGACAATGAAGCCAAGTACCATTTGCCAAAAGAGCCACAGTAGAAAGCTTCCTTCTTGTCCTTCCCACATGCAGGAAAAGACATATTTCATGGGCATTTCGCTGTTCAAGTGATCATGTGCATAATCATATTCGAAATAATGATTAAAAAGGATCATGAACAGGGCAAACACAATTGTAATTACAGAAATGGCGTGTGTGTAATAACCGTATCTGCCAAGGCGAATGAATTCGACTTGTTTGTTTTTGGTGTTTAGAAAATAGGCCAAAAAACTAAAAAGGGCACTACCGAAAGCCAATGCTACGGCGAAATGCCCCAATTGTCCTATGAATGCGTGTTCGTTTACATATGCAATCTCGTTCATTCTTCAATCTTATTGTACACTGTGTTGCTCTTCGTTGTATTTACTTGGACATTTCAACTGAATGTGGTCGGCATGAAATTCTCCAGATTCGTTCATTTTACCTTCAAGTGTTACACTTTCAGAATTGGCCAAGCCTTGAGGGCTTCCTTCTTCTGAATGCAAATAAACCACTTGTGAATAATTGTCCTTATCAATTACTTTGAAAACAGTTAGATTCGCATCCTTCAGTGGGTCATGTTGAATAGCAAATGATTTGTCTAAGGTTCCCACTATCTTAACCTTTTCATTGACTTTTTCTTTCGCATCCTCAAAAGTGGTGTTCGAGGTACTACTGGTATAGGTTGAAATAACAATGGCTAGAACCACTGCAACCATGACTACCAATATGATTTGTAATTTGCTCATCGTTTCAATTGCTCTTCTTGTTCTTTAATTTTCTTCTCCATCCGAGATATTTTGAAATCTAAGCGCGATAGATACGCAATGACACCGAGTAGAATAATGGAGACTACTCCAATAACTACAGGCATTTTTCCAAATTGTTCAAAAAAGTCCATGAGATTAATCTTCGTTTATTGAGAAATATTCTTTAATGCGTTTGGTTCGAAGGCGAAGGCGATACATCCAAAAGGCAATACACATCCACGCTAAAACTGCGGGGTAGAATACGGTTCGCAAAGTGCTGTCGAGGTCGTATTGAGAAAAAGCCGGATTGCCGCCTTTGCCGGGATGCAGGCCTTCTGTGAATCGCGGTAGTACCATGAGTAAGAGCATCATCAAAACAAAGGCAAAAATGTTGTAGACCGCAGAGATGCGCGCACGTTTTGATTCATCTTCAATGGAAGGACGTAAAATAAAAAAAGCTGAATAGACCAAGAAGACAACCAGAGCTCCGTTTAATTGAGGGTCGTCTGTCCACCAATCACCCCAAGTAAAGCGAGCCCATAATGATCCGGTTAAGAGCCCCAAAACACAGAACACCCATCCAATTTCGTTTAACATCGTTGAGCGTAAATCAAATTTCACCATGCGTTCCACTTGGTCAACCCCAGCCTTGGCATTCAGCACTTTCAAGCTTTGAATGAATGAAATGATCATAACGAAAAACATGGTGAACCACATGGGGACATGCCAATTCAAATTGCGAATGGTTTCATGCAACCTGGGTAAATTCGGATAAGCAAATTCATCTTTTATTTCCCATGTAGGCTTACTTAAGGCATTGGGTCTTTTGTACTCGGGTAAAATGGTGAACCCTTCAAGCGTCATGGCACCGCTAAGGGCAGCAAGACCGCCATCTTTTTCACTATATGTTCTGTATACCACATCAGAACTTGTTAGGGTGTCTGGTAAAGTGAAAGTTACAGCAAGCTCATGATCCGAGATGACTTGAACACTTCCGGGAAGGTATTCGTCACCGAAGCTAATGCCGGCAAGTGAACCTTCGGAATAATTGGTATAGAAGCCTTTGTAGGTTATTCGGTTGTAACCCGGTTTCAATACAGCTGCATCGGTTTCAACCAATGCCGGTTTGAGTGGGTGATACAAACTAAATATGCCTACATAAAGGAGGAGAATACTACCGAGAATTTTATACCAATGACGCATAAGCAATGGTCGTACTAATTTGAAGCGCAAGTTACACAAGAAGCGGGTAACACACGTTTAATTTTATTAGGATTTCCAGAAAAAAGGAACTAAAAAACTTCCTAGCATGAGCATCAAAAAACCAATGGCAATATTCATGGCAGAAAGGTTTAAAGCTTCTGCATCATTCAATAAAGCGGCGTAAAGCGATTTGGTTGTAATAATCAGGAAAGGCATAATGAGGGGAAAACCCAATACTGCCGTCAATGCTGAACTTTGATTGACTTTGAAAG
>JBJTWB010000248.1:0-6702 GCA_046081505.1 Bacteroidota bacterium
TAATACATGAGCGCAAGATACAACAGCCCAATCGCAGTTGAATCAGAATTTCAAGACTTTGAACTGATATTTTTCAGTTCTAATCAAATAAACTCCTTCCGGCAGATCCTGTAAATTAAGACTGCATTCATTTTGAAATTTTTGAATTTCTCGGCCATTTATATCACAGATACTGCCAGAAAGCTTCTCCGAAAAATGAAGTCTGTTTTGAGTCGGATTTGGATAAGCGCGCACTTCCTGAGTTTCTAATTCTTCTACAGTTATATACAAGTTTGAAGCATCTGGTGTAGTGTTCGAGAATTCAATCCAAGGCAATTCACCATCTGAATACCTTCCCCACGTCTCATTAAACACAATGTTTTCATAATGTGTAGAATCAATGTATCGAATGGCATAACTCTGAAATTCGGCTAATGAAACTTCTTCAGTGGTATTGTTCAACTTAAATCCCAAGTGGTTTACGCCTTGTTCATACTGATCATCGGCCCACAGTAAATAATAATCTCCAGGGTCAAGGGTTACATCGGGCAGCCGCCATTTGTTTGGATTCGAGATGTCATCACTAATGAATTTCGATTTCAAGTTAACGGCTGTAGTTCCCGCATTGTATAATTCAATCCAATCTGAATTGCCATCTGCATCTGAGGCATTCAATGTTCCTTGTGGAGCTATTTCATTCAATACAATAGCACTTGAACTGAGCTGACCAAAAACATAACGAAAATTGCAATCATGGTCATCAATGCTATTGCGCCAAGTATTGGGTATAACACCAACTACAATGTTCACGCTGTCCGTTGGAAGTAATATGGAAGAAAAGTATTTTTTCTCATTCAATGGTCCGGGTCCTATTTCTATAGAAGTAGGTAATGTGTTCCACACATTCGTTAAAATGTTTCTGTAAACCACAGTATGCTCTGAAGGCAATGTATTCGCCAGATAAGTAACTAACAAACTGTCATTTTGAAGTTGTCCCCTCACATTGTGTATACTTACATAAGGTTGAACGTCATCCAATTGAACCACTGCGGTATTCCAGCGAGTATCAACATATTCAGCAATACCATAGTCAACATGATTTCCCCATGCTGAGTCTATGGCATTTAAAAAGTCATTACTTGTAAATCCAAAATCAAGTTCACGAAATGGATCTTCAATTGCAGCAGTGGCAATCAAATCTTGGAAATTCAGTGCGCGTTGTGAGATTTGGGGTGAATTGAAATACAGACTTTGAAGTTCGTACAGGTAATTTGTAAATTCATTCCGGTAACCCGGAACTTGAAGCAAGCGTGTAAACAAAGGACGAGTACTGTTACCATTCCACGAATAAACGGCCCGTGAACCCCAATCAATTCCTACCCAATCAATTCCCAATGTGTTGTCTAAATCATAAGGAATGTATTCCAACAAGCCGGTATTTTCATTTTGATACAGGTAATAATTGTTTTTATTGAAAATGTATCCATCCCAATTTCCAATGAGCACATCAACAGCCATGATTTTCAGGTAATCATGAACATTGAAAATACGCTCAATTTCACAAGGTAGGTTAATGAGTGAGGTTTGATTCAATTTACTCACGAAATTGGCTAAGACTGAAAAGTCTTGTTGATCCTCATTTTCAATTAAATTGTAATTGTCATCCGCATAGGCATTTGGGCTTGTCCCTTGAAAGGCCAAATCACTTCCCCACAAGCATTTCCAGAGATTTTCACTGCCATCATCGAAATAGGTATCGGCAAATGTTTCGTCAATCTGCTCAACATTCACATACAATCCCGCGTACAAATCATTGATGTATAATCGAACATACGACACGCGAGCTCCAGGAATTCCTGCCTCTCTGAAAAAATCCCAACACAATTTCGCGCGAAGTAAACTTGGGTCATTTTGATTTGCAATGAGATTCACTTCCTTCAAACCGTAAAACGACTGAGGTGTAAATGCATCGAATTTTAATTTGAATGATTTCTTCTCAGCCGCCAGAGATGTGTTGCCTCGCAACCGAATACCCACTTGGCTATATCCTGAAAATCCGGTCGCAGTGGAATAAACCAAATTGCAAGGAAACTCGTGTGAATTTCCCCAATTGGCAGGATCTTCAAGTGCCGACAAGGTATCCATATCTATGCTCACATGCATTGTGGCAACCTCATCTTGCAAGAAGGCCATTCCCCATTCAGGCAGTTGAGCAGAGCCTTGAATGGCTAGAAATAAAGTGAAAAACACAGCCGTGATTCTCATTTCAACTTTCGTTTAAAAAGTTGCGCAGGTTTGTGTAGAACTCCTTGCTGCTTTTCTTCTAGTGGTGTAAGTGTTTCAGTTCTTAAAATGTTTTTTCTGAAATTGCGCTTGTCTAATTTTTTGTCGAGAATAATTTCATACAATTTTTGAAGTTGAGACAGTGTGAATTTTTCTGGCAACAACTCGAAGCCAATGTGGTCTGCCATAAGTTCATGTCGCAACATCAGTAAGGCTTTGTGTACAATTTCATTGTGGTCGAAGGCCAGCGATGGTATGTTGTAAACATCAACCCAATATGCATTTCCCGCAAAATTGGCGGCTTTTGGTTTAAATTCAGAAAGCTTAACCAATGAGTAGTATCCAACCGTTAACACGCGCCTTTCCGGATTTACGCGGAAAGTTCGCAACCACTGTTGGTCTTTTAGACCACGAACACGATCGGGATCACCAAACGCAAAAAACTGCTTCAAATAAATGCCTTTCAATGAGGTGAGCTCTTTCAAGATGCGGGCAGCCGCTTCATCTAGACTTTCATTATCCATTACCAAATCACCAGGTACGGCTTTCTGCGTTTTTATAGATGTATCTATGGGTTGCTTCTGCTCAATGAGCAATACCTTCAGTTGATCGTTATCAAATCCAAATACCACACAATCCACGGAAATATCCATGCCTTGTGTCTCAATTTTTGGTTTTATTCCCTTGCTTGTCATACTTCGTGTGAAAAATACACTTTCAAAAGTAATAGAAATTGCTTCTTGTTCATTGAAGAAGATTTCTCCTACATTCGCAAGCATATGAGCACCGCCCTTACTTCTTTAACCATAGCCAATCAGACATTGCGAAACCGCTACATCATGGGATCCATGCATACCGGTTTGGAAGAGCTCCCCAATGGATTCGAAGCTATGGCTGCCTATTATGCAGAAAGAGCCAAGGGCGAGGTGGCCTTGATTATTACCGGTGGTGTTTCTCCAAATGTTCAAGGACAACTTTGGCCTGGTGCCATCATGTTAAAAGACGCCTCGCTCATTGACAAGCACAAAATCATAACCAAGGCGGTGCACGATGCAGATGGAAAAATAGCACTTCAAATTTTGCACGCGGGCAGATACGGTGTTCATGACCAATGCGTAAGCGCCTCAGCCATTCAAGCACCCATCAACATTTACACGCCTAGAGCACTCAAAATTGAAGAAATTCAAATGACTGTTTCAGATTTTGCTCATTGCGCTCAACTCGCTGAGCACGCAAATTATGATGGTGTGGAAATCATGGGAAGTGAGGGGTATTTGATCAATCAATTCATTTCGCCAAGAACCAACCAACGAACAGATGCATATGGCGGTTCAATAGAAAATAGAATGCGATTCGCCATAGAAATTGTACGCGCCATCAAAGCCGCGGTATCCGAAAATTTCATTCTCATATTTCGTATTTCCATTGCTGATTTGGTTGAAAATGGAAGTTCAAAAGAAGAGATTGCTTTCCTGGCTAAAGCCTTGGAGAAAGAGGGGGTTCATATTTTTAATACTGGTATTGGTTGGCACGAAGCACGCATTCCAACAATTGGTATGCGTGTTCCAAGAGGTGCATATTCTTGGGCTGCAGCGTGGTTGAAATCACAAGTTTCCATTCCAGTGTCAGCAACGAATCGTATCAATACGCCCGAGTTAGCAGAGGAAATTATTTCAAGTGGGAAGGCCGACCTTGTTAGCTTAGCTCGACCCCTGTTGGCCGATCCGCAGTTTGTAAAAAAGGCTAGAACGGGAAATGCTCATCGTATCAACACCTGCATTGCATGCAATCAAGCTTGCTTGGATCAAATTTTTTCAGGTGAAACGGCATCATGCCTTGTTAATCCATTTGCTGCGAGAGAACTGACTTGGAAAATTATTCCTACAAAAAATACAAAACGAATTGCAATCATTGGAGCCGGGGTTGCTGGATGCGCAGCTGCCATTACCTTGAGTCAACGTGGGTTTCAGGTGGAAGTGTTTGAAAAGTCGAATGCCATTGGAGGACAATTTAAATGGGCAGCCCAAATTCCGGGGAAGGAAGAAATGAACGAGACACTTCGGTATTATGCTGAAGAATTGAAAGCACTGCATATTCCCATTCATCTCAATTGCAGCGAATCTGCATGGCTTGAAAAGGCTTTTGACTTTCATGTAATAACAACTGGCGTTGTTCCCAAAGAATTGAATTCATTGAAATCAGATCATTCCATTCCCGTGTTAAACTACATTGAGGCCATTGAACAAGAGTCATCACTTGGGAAAGAAATAGTTATTATAGGTTCTGGAGGAATTGCTATGGATGTGGCAAGTCTCTTGGGTTCAGAGCCAGAGGGAATAACGGATTACCAAAACCATTGGGGAGTTGATGCTTCTCTAAATTTCCCTGGCGCACTCAAAGAAAAAGTTTTGCGAGTGGCGAAAAGAAAAATTCATTTCGTTCAACGATCAGGAAAAAAGTTAGGATTCAAATTGGGAAAGACAACCGTATGGTCGCACCGCACTGAACTGGCCGAATTGGGCACCCAAATTCATTCACACGTTTCAAACATGGAAATTCGTGATGGCGCCTTTTATATGACGAAAGGTGATATCACCGAAATGCTGCAACCTGCAGCCGTTATAAACTGTACAGGTCAAGAGTCTACACTGCCACCTCAATTTAATGAAACGAATCATGTGGTACTTGGTGGAGCGAAATCCAATGAACGATTAGACGCAAAAAGGGCCATTTATGAGGCTACTGCTTGGGCCATTCAATTCGAACTGTGAACATTTTTTACTTGGTGTAAGAAGTACACTTTCTTTACTTTGCATTCTCACGAATCGCAAGCGCTATGATAAAATATTTGAAAACCGACCCGTGGAAAATCATTGAAGATTCCTTTCATTCCCATTTGCAAAGAAGCTCTGAAAGTATTTTCAGCATTGGGAATGGTAAATTTGGTCAACGTGCAAATCATGAAGAAGACTTCTCTGGTCCAAGTTTGCATGGTAGTTACATAGCGGGTGTTTATTATCCAGACAAAACACGTGTGGGGTGGTGGAAGAATGGTTATCCTGAATACTTCGCCAAAGTTTTAAATTCAGCAAATTGGATCGGCTTAAGTATTCATGTAAATGACGAAATTCTCGACTTGAATACTTGGAATGTTGAGTCCTTTAAACGTGTGTTGGATATGAAGCAGGGCTTACTTCAACGTTCGTTTATTGCAACTTCTCCTTACGGAAAAAGAATTCAAGTCATTGCTGAAAGATTCTGTAGCATGGCCAATGATGATCTTGCAGCTATTCGTTACGAGGTAAAGGCTTTAGATGAAAATATAGTTCTTTCTGTTCACTCGTTTATAGAACCTGAAGTTCGAAATCATGATAGCAATTATGATGAGCTATTTTGGAAAAGCATTCGTTCACAGGCAAATGAAAACGCAGGTTCAGTTCAAGCTGAAACGTTGAAGACAGGTTTTCAAGTGGCATGGGCCATGGAAGTTCATGATAGTAAAAATTCAAATTGGTCAGCATCTCAAAACGCACATCGAGTTGAGTCAACTACAAAAATTCAAATCCAATCGGGCGAGTCTGTAGTCTTTCACAAATATGTATCCATTGTAAGTTCATTGAATGAACAGGTTGAATCACTCTCTCAAACAGCTTCCCACAAGGCACAACAAGCTGCAGTTGTAGGATACGAAGAATTGCGTTCAGCGCACATTCAAGCATGGGATAAAATTTGGGAGCTTGGCGACATTTGTATTGAAGGTGATGACGAAGCGCAACAAGGTATTCGTTTCAATATTTTCCATCTCAATCAAACCTACACCGGTCAAGATGCACGATTAAATATTGGTCCGAAGGGATTTACCGGAGAAAAATACGGTGGGTCTACTTATTGGGACACTGAGGCGTATTGCCTTCCTTTTTATCAAAGTACAAGACAATCGCACGTGGCCAAACAACTCTTGGTTTACCGATATACGCAATTGGATAAAGCCATTGAGAATGCAGAGAAATTGGGATTCACGAATGGAGCGGCTTTGTATCCCATGGTAACCATGAATGGAGAAGAGTGTCACAACGAATGGGAAATAACCTTCGAAGAAATTCACAGAAACGGAGCCATTGCTTATGCCATTTATAACTATGTGAAATACACTGGAGATGAGACACACATGGGTGAATGTGGATTTGATGTGTTATTGGGAATTGCCAGATTTTGGTCGCAACGGGTCAATTGGTCAGAAGCGAAACAAGCCTACGTAATGCTTGGAGTAACGGGCCCGAATGAATATGAGAACAATGTAAACAATAACTTTTACACGAATTACATAGCAGCTTGGTGCATGAAATACACCAAAGAAGTAGGGGAGAAGCTTCAGTCAGAAAATGCCACCTTGTTCAATGAAAAGTGTAAGAAGTGGAATTTGGACTTTCATGCCGAAAG
>JBJTWB010000249.1:0-7430 GCA_046081505.1 Bacteroidota bacterium
GACTGCATTTTTTGCTCTTGGCATTTTGTTTTGTTTTTTTGGCGAAGGTGTCTTTCGATCTTAAACCTTTCTACCGGGTTAAACTTACCGTTACTTCTTTTGATGCACGGGGTGCATTAGGCTACGAGTAACTGCGCCTTAATTGATTTCACGTCTGAAGGATGTACAAGTCCATCTTTTGTCAAAGCACGCTTACGCTTGGTAGCTTTCTTTGTCAAGATGTGTCTCTTGAACGCCTTCTTGCGCTTAATCTTACCGGATCCAGTTACCTGGAAACGCTTTTTAGCGCCGGATTTGGTTTTCGCTTTTGGCATTTTATTTAGGTTTTAATTTATTTCTTTTTCGGGTTTATAACCACAAACATTTTCTTCCCTTCCAATTTTGGCAAAAGCTCTGGTGTTCCCAACTCAGCCAACTCCTGCACAAATTTCAACAACAAAATTTCTCCACGCTCTTTGAATACAATACTTCTTCCCTTGAAGAACACATAGGCTCTTACTTTACTTCCCTCTTTCAAAAACTCCTGAGCATGCTTCAATTTAAATTGAAAGTCATGATCATCGGTATTCGGACCGAAGCGTATCTCCTTCACTGTTACATTCACCTGCTTCGCTTTCATCTCCTTTTGTTTCTTCTTTTGATCGTAAAGAAACTTTTTGTAGTCGATTAATCGACATACCGGAGGCACTGCGTTTGGTGAAATTTCAACCAAATCAACTTCCAACTCTTGAGCTAGTTTCAACGCTTTGTCACGAGAATAAACTCCTGGTTCTACGTTTTCGCCAACCACACGCACTTCCTGCGCACTGATTCGCTCGTTTATCTTATGCTCGGGTTCAACTATTCGTCGGCCCCTCATGTTGTTTTGTCTGATATGTTTAAAATTTAAATTTCTTGTAACATGTTTTTCACCTCTTCATTCACCACTTTGGCAAAATCAGCAATACTGAAAATGCCCATATCGCCCACTCCCTTTTTCCGTGCAGATACTGATTCAGCAAGCATTTCGTTCTCTCCAACTACCAACATATAAGGCACACGAGCCAACTCTGCTTCACGAATTTTCTTCCCTACTTTCTCATTACTATCGTCAACGGAGGCGCGAATATCGGAAATTTCAAGTGAATTTGCTACTTTTTTTGCGTAATCGTTGTATTTCTCGCTCACGGGTAATATTCGAACTTGCTCGGGGGTTAACCAAAGTGGGAATTGCCCAGCGCAATGTTCGATTAAAATAGCTACAAAGCGTTCCATACTGCCAAAAGGCGCTCGGTGAATCATAACCGGCCGGTGCTTTTGGTTATCTGCTCCGGTATATTCCAACTGGAATCGTTCAGGTAAGTTGTAATCCAATTGCACTGTTCCCAATTGCCACTTTCTACCAATCGCATCACGAACCATGAAATCCAATTTTGGTCCATAAAACGCTGCTTCACCATATTCAACAATGGTCTTCAACCCTTTTTCATTCGCCACTTCCTGAATAGACTGCTCTGCTCTTTCCCAATTTTCTTCCGAGCCAATGTATTTATCTCTGTTCACCTGATCACGCAATGAGACCTGAGCTAAATAATCATGGAAATCCAAGGTCTTGAAAATATACAAAACCAAATCAATCACTTTTCCTATCTCTTCCTTGACTTGCTCTGGTGTGCAGAAAATATGCGCGTCGTCTTGAGTAAACCCGCGAACGCGCGTTAATCCGTGCAATTCACCTGTTTGCTCATAGCGATAAACGGTTCCAAATTCTGCCAATCGTAAAGGCAAATCGCGATATGATCTGGGTTCAGCGTTGTAAATTTCACAGTGATGCGGGCAGTTCATGGGTTTCAACATGTACATCTCACCTTCCTGTGGTGTGTGTATGGGCTGAAAACTATCAGCCCCGTATTTCGCCCAGTGACCGCTGGTTTCATATAATTCTTTTGAACCAATGTGTGGAGTAATAACGGGTAAATATCCAGCTTTCTTCTGAGCTTCTTGTAAAAAGGCTTGGAGTCGAGTTCGAAGATCTGTCCCTTTCGGCAGCCACAACGGAAGTCCACTTCCCACACGCTGAGAGAAATGAAACAAGCCCAATTCTTTACCCAACTTTCTGTGATCGCGTTTTTTCGCTTCTTCAACCTGCTTCAAATACTCATCTAATTCAGCTTGCTTCGGAAAAGTAACCGCGTAAACCCGAGTTAACATCTTGTTCTTTTCATCGCCTCTCCAATACGCCCCCGCTACGTTCATGAGTTTAGCGGCTTTGATGAATCCAGTATTCGGAATGTGCGGACCACGACACAAATCTGTAAAGTTTCCTTGCGAATAGAATGTTATTTCTCCGTCTTGAAGCCCTTCAATTAACTCCAATTTGTACTGATCACCCTTTTCTGTAAAATACGAAACGGCATCAGCTTTAGAAACTTCTTTTCGAATGTACTCATTCTTTTGACGAGCCAATTCCAACATTAACTTCTCTACTTTCGAAAAATCTTCTTGTGAAAAAGTATGCCCATTGAAATCAACATCGTAATAAAATCCGTTTTCAATGGGAGGACCAATGGCCAACTTAATTCCCGGATACAATGACTCTAAAGCCTCTGCCATGAGGTGTGCAGAACTGTGCCACAACGTAGATTTACCGTTCTCATCATTCCATGTCAACAACTTCAATTGCGCATTGGCTGGAAGCGGACGCGAAGCATCAACCACATCTCCATTAACCTCAGCAGCAAGCACGTTGCGCGCAAGGCCTTCACTTATTTGAGCTGCCAATTGCAGTGCAGTTGTACCCTGCTCTACTTGACGCACACTACCATCTGGCAAATGAATATCTAGCATAATAAAAATTGAGGTGCAAAGATAATCAGAACCCTTTAATTACTTGATAAACTGCGCAATATTCGGTTTGAAGTAACGGTCACTCTTCATCACCTTCCCATCTTCTCTGTAAATAGGCTCTCCATTGGCATCCAATTTACTCATATTGCTGCGCTGAATTTCTTCAAAAACTTCCCCCATAACATCTTGCAATCCATGTGCATTGATCGTACCGCAGAGTATATAAAGCATATCACCCAGTGCGTCTGCTATTTCAACTAAATCGCCGCGTTGTGCAGCCTCAAGATACTCTTCATTTTCTTCTTTCATGAGATTGAAACGAAGTGTTAGTTCCTTTTCAGACAATTGCCCTGTCTGTTCTGTTCTAACAGGAAGTTTGAATGCGTTGTGAAAGTCGGCCACATGCGCTACGAGCTGACTTAGTTTAGGATCGGTTTCATTTTTCATCGACGAAATGTATCAAAGAATTTTGAATTGGCACAATTTTAACAGAAATGATATCGTTACACACGTAACATCCCATTCTGGGAAGTATAGGTTTTGGTTAAGGATTCAGAAAAGCTCTTCAACGGAAGGGCTTTTTTGATGCAAAAAAAAACTCCCCAAATTGGGGAGTAAAAAAAATAACCGTTTCGACTTTGGCTTACGCCTCAGTAACAAAACGCTTCTTCTCTTGAATACGACTTGCCTTACCAGTAAGACTGCGTAGGTAGAAAATACGTGCACGACGCACACGACCACGCTTGTTTACTTCAATGGTATCTAACATAGGTGAAGAGAAAGGAAAAATACGCTCAACACCAACGTTTCCACTCATTTTTCTGATTGTAAACGTTTCAGTTGTTCCAGTACCACGACGCTGAATAACAACACCGGTAAAGGTTTGAAGACGCTCTTTCGCTCCTTCAATAATTTTATAAGTAACAGAAATAGTATCACCAGCTTGAAATGATGGCCATTCTTTTACTGGATTTAATTTCTTTTCTAATTCTTTAATGCGATTCATAACCGTAGATTTATTTCTTCAAATAAGGGGTGCAAATATACAAATCAAATTCAAGTAAACAAGACTTCCTTATATTTTTTCTGAAACATCAGCCTTTGTCCATGTTCTAACTCCTTTAGGCTGCTTGTTTTGATGTTTCCATCGTTTGTGCGTCCACAACCACAAATAAGGCACTTGTCGAATGTCTTCTTCAAGAAAGGTACTGACGTATTGAATCAGTTCACCGTCTTCGAAAGCCGTTGGATTTTCAGTAACCACGCTGTATCTGACTGTGTAATGCCCCCGCTTAATTCTTTCTGCATGCCCATAAACCATGGGCCAATTGAGTTCCTTGGCGTGTTTCTCAGCCCCAAAGTATGCAGGACTCAATTGTCCTAAGAACTCTATCCAAACCGATTTTTTAGGGTCTGCAGGTGATTGATCAATGGCGAAAACCATCCCGAAATTTCTTCCTGCATTTTCCTCTAAAAACTTTTTAACCTCGCGGGTTGGCACCAGATCTAAACCGGTCTTGCGACGTGTTTCTCGCATCTTCCCATCTAAATATGCATCGGCCAAGCGTTTGTAAATCGCAACCAAAGGCATTTGTGTTTGTAATGGAGTGGAAACACCCCACATTTCCCAATTGGCATAATGCCCGCCACAAATAATAACACCTTTGCCTTGATTGAAATAGTGATCTAAAACTTCAGGATTCAAATTCACAAAGCGCTTTTTCAGTTCCGGCTCCCTCGCTGAAAAATTTTTGATGGCTTCTACTACCAGGTCGCAAAAATGTGCGTAGAACTCGCGTGCAATTGCATTTCGCTCTGAGTCTGACTTTTCCGGGAATGCCATTTTCAAATTTCCCAACACCACCTTCTTGCGGTATCCGATGCATCTGTATAAAACAAAACAGAAGAAATCAGAAATGCCATAAAGCATCCAGTAAGGGAGTATACTCAGAGGCTTCAGTACAAGCCAATACAACAACCGACCACTCATGTCTGAGTTAGAGGTTTTGAATAAATTGCTTCTTCGGGTATTTAACCGTGAAGCGCAAGTTGCGTTTAATGGTCGATTCAGGCTCTATTTTTTCCTTCCACGTAACCAATCCTGTTTTTACATCTTGAACTCCCATACTCAACTCATCTACCACCACCTCTATCTCTGCGTTATTGCTCATTGGAATTTGATCCAGGATCTCCATTTGAATGGATTTCTTTTTGGTGTTCATGACACTAATTTCAAACGCCTTTGTGATGGTTTTTTTCCCACCTAACACTCCCGCTTTACAGAAATCTTTCAATTGATCTCTTTTAACAACAATGCCTGGGTCTTTACCCAAAGAAAGTTGCAAGGTATCATTGGCCATTGCGGGGTCAATGTACCCATTTCCAACAAAAGTTCCCTGGAAATAAATGTTGCTTTCTCCTGGCAATAAACTGTATTGCATCCAGTCTGTAATCTCAGCTTGTAAATATGCAGAGAGATCCAGTTTAGGAATGCACACGTATTTATAATTTGCTTTCAGCTTTTGTTTTTGCATCACCACTTCCACCGGTTCATTGTCACTGTCAATATCATACTTCACTCCTATTTTAAACTCAACACTAACAGATGAATTTACAATGGTTGTATAACTAGCAGTAGTTGTCCAGCCGTTGGTTAACTTGGATGAAATTGTTGCTTCATCTTTATACTCCAGCGCTGCGGCCGGTGCGCCATCTAGATATGGCTGGCGATAACCTTCTGAACGGTTACGTTTATCATATTCTTGGGGGGTGTAGAAATTGACATACCATGGACTTATTGTTGGAGCTTGTGCTCCTGCAGATGGATTTCCTGTTGACAAGGTCAGATTTACGCGCTTCCAGTCGTTTCCAGTACTGTTGTATACTTTGGCCCGGTATGTAAATTCAATATCAGATTCAATGTCTTCTGAACGCAAATCATAATAGGGTGTCCAGCCCGCTCCGTTGGTGATGTATGCAATCTCTACTTCCGATTTTTTCTCATCTGCTGACTGCAGAACAAATTCAATCTCGCTTGGATTCGTGCTGTTCTGAGAATTCAATTGAGAGAGTTGCTGCTGCAATTTTGAAATCTTCTCATTGGACTCCCGATCGTTTTGGTTCAACTCCAATAGTTTATATTCAATCTCCTTCATTCTTGAACGGTAAAAATCTGCCATTTCAGCAAGATCTTCTTTTAGAAGAAGGGTGTTTTCGCCTTTAATGGATCTGTTGGTTTGAAGAAACGACTTTTCTTCGTTGTATACATTTCGCATACTGGCGCGTTCGGCATTCTGAAAGGCCAATAACTTCAGACTATCTTGAATGGATTGAACACGTGCGTTTGATTTTTTTGATTCATAGTTGAATCTGTGTTTTACGCTTAAGATGACATAATCTGGATTGCCAATGATCTGAATGGAATTCACATCCATATTCGCAGTTAATCCAGAGAGAATCAATTTATTCTCACCCTTCTTCAAAGTTACACTTCCCTTGTGTCTGATTTGGGCTCCCGTTAAGAAGACTGTTACATCTGAAATGTTGGCTTCAATTTGTTTCTGAGCGAACGTTGTGGTCATTGTTGTGCAAACGAAAAGCACAATCCAAGCAATTTTTTGCATGTACTAATTTTTTTGTAAAGTTATTAAAGGTGAAGAATCTGATTGCAATAAAGCTTATTCAGTTCCAATTCATGAGAACAAATGACAACTACCTTGCCTCTTCTTGCCCATTGCGATAAATATTGATAGACTTTTTTTCGCCAATTAGAATCCAGCATGGCAGCCGGCTCGTCCAATAACACTATATCTGGATCTTGAAGAATGAGACGCACAAGTTGCATTCGAACATATTCCCCGTCTGATAGCGATTGAATAAGTTGATTTCGTTTTTCACTCAATTCGAATTCATGAAGCAGATGGTCAATCTTCGGAAGCATTGCAGTTTTAGCCCCAACCACTGCAGCTGTCTCCACATCTATCCAACCCGAAAGCATGCGCTTACTTGGCATGTAACCCAAATGATTCTTTCGATCACTGATGGAAATGTGTTCAATGTTTATTTCATTCAAATGAACACCGCCCTGACCGGGTTTCAGAATACCTGCCAATATTTTCAACAGGGTGGATTTACCAACTCCGTTGTTGCCTTCAATGGCCCAAAAATCCCCTTCCTTTCCCACCCAATTCAATTTTTCAAAGATGACCTTATCTTCAAAAAACATGGAGATATCTTTTGCTTCAATTCTCAGCTGATCCATGCTTGCGCGTATTTGGAATAAAGGAGTAGATAAATCATGATTGGCAGCCCCGCCAATGCAAGCACTGCATTAATAGGCAGCCCATAATAGCGCGAGCACACATCTGCTAGAACCAAAAAAATTGCTCCAGTCAATGGAACAATTGCGTTCAACTTCTTTAAGCTACCAGACCCAACATATATTCTTGCAAGGTGTGGAGTAACAAATCCCACAAAAACCAGTGGTCCACAAAACGCCGTTATAGTTGCGACCGAAACACCGATACACAAAAAGAAAAATAGTCTGAGTCGCCCCACATGAACACCCGAAGTCATGGCAATTTCGTCACCCAACGCATACGCGT
>JBJTWB010000250.1:0-1330 GCA_046081505.1 Bacteroidota bacterium
CCAAAGCAGATTTTTCGAGCATTCAAACGCGAATTGACAACTGGAAAGGATCTTCAAAAATTTTGGTTCTTGGATCTAGCTATACAACCGAAGAACACATGTCGAATTCTTGGCTGAAGGCAAACCCCGACTGGAAAGTCATTGTGGTTCCCCATGAAGTTACAACCCACCGAATAACTGAAATTCAAAATGCATTTAGCGAATTTGAAAATCAACTTTGGAGTTCATTCACCGATGAAAACAGATCAAGAGTTCTCATTGTAGATGCCGTTGGATTGTTATCTCGGGTATATGCTTTTGCCGATATTGTAGTCATTGGAGGGGGATTCAATAAAGGAATTCACAACACCTTGGAAGCCACTGTGTATAACACTCCAATTTGCTTCGGGCCAAAACACATGCAATTTCAAGAGGCATTGGAATTATTGGAATGTGGTGCCGCATTCACCTTCTCGAATCAAGATGAATTCAACACCTGCATGAATCTCATGCAACAAAACATGCAATCTTCAGGAGGTGCTCATTATGTAATTCAAAATGCGGGGGCAACTTCGAAAATTTTAAACATCGCATTATCTAAAAATTAAGCTGTTATCTTTGCCGCTCAATAGAACATATGAGCGACAAAAAAATTATTTTCTCAATGGTGGGGGTGAACAAATACACTCCACAAGGAAAACATATAATTAAAGATATTTACCTCTCTTTCTTTTACGGAGCGAAGATTGGAATCATTGGTTTAAACGGTGCTGGTAAATCGACCGTTATGAAAATCATTGCTGGTTTAGATCAAAACTTTCAAGGCGATGTGGTTTGGTCTTCCGGTTACAGTGTTGGTTATTTACCTCAGGAACCTGAATTGGATGATACCAAAACGGTACGCGAAATTGTAGAAGAAGGTGTGAAACCCATTACAGATGCGCTGAATGAGTATGAAGAAATCAATGCTAAATTCTGTGATGAAGAAATTTTAAATGATCCAGATAAAATGCAAGCCTTGATGGATAGACAAGCGGCGGTTCAGGATCAGATTGAAGCACTTGGAGGTTGGGATTTAGATACGAAATTAGCTATAGCCATGGATGCGCTGCGTTGCCCAGAAGAGGATGCAACCATTAAGAACCTTTCTGGTGGAGAAAGAAGAAGAGTTGCTTTGTGTCGTTTGTTGTTGCAACAACCAGATGTTTTGCTGCTAGATGAACCTACCAACCACTTGGATGCTGAAAGCGTTTATTGGTTGGAACAACACCTTCAACAGTACCCGGGTACAGTATTGGCCGTGACTCACGACCGTTATTTCCTTGATAATGTTGCAGGATGGATTCTTGAA
>JBJTWB010000251.1:0-3867 GCA_046081505.1 Bacteroidota bacterium
GGACACGGTTTTGGAACAGGAAACAACTGCGGTGAATTCTGCTATAATACACATCGTTTAAAAGTCAATGGCTCAGAACAGTTTTCATGGGAAATCATGCAAGAGTGCGACGAAAATCCATTGTATCCGCAAGGTGGAACATGGATTTACGCACGAGCTGCTTGGTGCCCAGGAGCTCCTGGAAGAACTGAAGAATTTGAACTTACTCCTTTCATCACTAACAACCAAATCAATATTGAATACGAAATTACAGATGACCCTTACGGCAATTACGTTACCGAAACTCAGCTAATTACCTACGGACCGAATAATCATTCGGTTGATGTTGAAGTTGATCAGGTGCTCGCTCCAAGCAATTGGTTAATTCACTCACGATTCAACCCCATGTGCGACAACCCAAAGATCATTATTCGGAATAAAGGAACCAACCCCATTACTCAATGCACCATTAAATATGGGGTAGCTGGAGAAACACAAGAAACTTTTGAGTGGACAGGGAATTTGGGATTCATGGAGTCTGAAGTTGTAGAGCTCACTGCACTTAACAGCAATCTTTGGTACAATGACCAATCGAGTGCAGGAACCTTTCTATTCGATATTGAGTTGACAGGAGATCAAAATTTGTCGAACAATCACGCATCGTCTTCATTTACGCGTCCACCTGTATACTCCTATTTACCGAATACCGACAACAACAAGCTCATTGTAATATTCAGAACAAACACCGCATATTGGGAAAATAGCTACACGCTTTATGATATCAACGACAATGTGGTTTTCACTAAAAATTTCTCAGCAGGAAACACCACGTATCGTGACACTCTAGAACTGAACTCGGGATGTTATCGCTTCCATATACAAGATAATGATGGCGATGGATTATCTTTTTTCGCGAACAGTGATGGAAATGGCTATTGCAATTTAGACCGTGTTTCTGGTGCCTATTTCAAGCAGTTTGAAAATGACTTTGGACAAGGAATAGATCATTACTTTTATTGGAATACCAATTTGGTGAGCACAGATGAAATTGAAAACACGAGTCCTCAAGTAACCTTGGTTCCTAACCCTTCCACAGACGCTACACGTTGCTACATCTCCGGCTTTGACAAGCGTGTTGATTGGGTGCTTTACAACAGCAATGGTCAGGTGGTACGAAATGGAAATGTGACTCGTTTAAATCCGTATGACCCCATTGTTATTCAACGTGAATCGCTTAACACTGGATTATATTTCATTCGAGTAAGTGATGCGAAACATTCACATACTTCGAAATTAATATTTGAATAGATTAGATTTTGTTTGTTCTGGCCAAAAGTGCTGCGTCTGCTAACACCAGGGCAGCCATGGCCTCTACAATAGCTACCGCCCTTGGCAATACACAGGGATCGTGTCTTCCGCTTGCTTCAAGTTGAACCATTTCTCCATTTGAATTTAAGGCCTCTTGCTGCTTCCCTATTGTGCTTGTAGGTTTAAAGGCTATGCGAAGAACGATATCTTTCCCGTTCGAAATTCCACCTTGAATGCCTCCATCATGATTTGTAGTCATGGTGTCATTATTTTCACTTCCCTTTCTCAAGGTTGAAGAAAATCCGTCTCCAACTTCAAAACCCTTCACGGCATTGATACTTAACATGGCATGCCCTAAAGATGCATTTAGTTTATCAAAAACGGGCTCGCCCCAACCCACTGCAGCTCCTTGAATAACACAAGTAATTATTCCACCAACACTGTCTTTTTCCTCTTTCGCTGCTTGAATACGTTGAATCATTTTTACTTCCGTTTCCGCATGCGGACACCGAACTAGAGATTCATAGGTTGTCACCAAATCCAATTGGGTATAAGCAAGAGGAACAACTACTTGATGCACACTGCTGACAAAAGCATGAACAGATACACCCCATTGACTCAATAACTGCTTAGCAATTGCACCTCCTGCAACTCGAGCCAAAGTCTCTCTTGCAGAGGATCTTCCACCACCCCTATAATCGCGAATACCAAATTTATTTTGTGTTGTGAAATCGGCATGTCCAGGTCGAAAAACATCTTTCAAATCAGTGTAATCTTCAGAGCGTTGATCTTCATTTCGAACCACAAAAGCAATGGGAGTTCCAAGAGTTACTCCTTCAAAAATCCCGGAGAGAAATTCTATAGTATCAGTCTCTGAGCGTGAAGTTGTTAAATCACTTTGACCAGGCCTTCTTCTATCTAACTCAATTTGAATTTGAGCCATGTCAATCTTCAACCCAGCCGGACAACCATCTAAAACGCCACCAATACCTGCGCCGTGCGATTCACCAAACGTGGTTAATTTGAATACATTTCCGAATGTGTTTCCAGCCATGGTGCGAAGTTAGTCAATAGACCTTTCAACTTTACCATTCAAAACAACACCGTCAACCGGGCTTTGCCCGAAATAATAAAACATCTCTGAGATGGAATCTAGCGGTTTTGTTAGAATAAGATTGGCCTTCTTGCCTCTGGAGATACTTCCTAGAGTCTGATGCACATCCATGGCGTAAGCTGCATTTATGGTTGATGCTTGGATCACTTCGTGTGGCAGCATTTTCATTTTAATGCATGCTAAACTATTCACCAAATTCATATTTGAATTCGGTGCTGAACCCGGATTAAAATCGGTTGCCAAGGCCAGAGAAATATTCTCTTCCATTATTCTCCTTGCCTCTGTATAGGGAATTTCCAAAAACAGCGAACATCCTGGCAATGCCACAGCCATGGTTTTACTGTTTTTTAGTGAAACTAAATCATCATTGCTAATTAATTCCAAATGATCCACACTTCTCACACCTAATTGCACAGCTTCTTGAACAGCACCAAGATTGTTGAACTGATTCACGTGCACTTTCCCTTGAATACCAAAATCACCAGCTGCTTTTAAAAGTTGCGACATGTGGTCGACTGAAAAATATCCTTTCTCACAAAACACGTCAACAAAATCGGCAAGTTTTTCAGAAGCAACTTTTGGCAAGACATCCTGAATCATATGATCTACAAATGCATCTACATTTCCGGAATAATGCTCTGGTATAGCATGTAAGGCGAGAAATGTGGATTGAATGGTGATGGGATGTGTCTCTTTCAATCTCTTGATTACGCGTAGCATTTTCAATTCGCTTTCAGCGGTTAACCCATAGCCACTTTTAATTTCTACAGCTCCTGTTCCATGTTGCATCATGAAATTCAATCGATCGAAAGCTTGAGTATATAAATCATCTTCGGACATGGCCTGAAGATTTCTGGCAGAGTTCAAAATTCCACCACCTCTTTGCGCTATTTCTTCGTAAGTCAATCCACGCAGTCGGTCTTCAAATTCTCCTGCGCGTGATTTTGCAAATACGGTATGCGTATGACTGTCACACCACGTAGGAAGAACAAATCTTCCGCTTGCATCTATGATTGTTAAATTTCGCCAGTCTTCAATTCCTTCAAATTCGTTCATAGAACCGTAATCTGCGATTAATCCATCTTCAATGGCCAACCAAGCATAATTTAATTGATGCAATTCACTCATGGAATTCCCTTCAACAAATGGAATATCATTTGGAATGGTCATTAAAAGTGACTTAATATTTTTTATAAAAATTTTCATGTTGTAAAACCACGTAACTTTAATAAATTTGCAACCCCGCGCCTATAGCTCAGTCGGTTAGAGCAACAGACTCATAATCTGTGGGTCCCTGGTTCGAGCCCAGGTGGGCGCACATTGAAACCCTTGTTATGCAAGGGTTTCTTTATTTAATCACAATCATTTTCTTTTCACTGATTTTCCCCACTTCCCCTATTAATTCCACCAAATAAATCCCATTATTTAGTTCGAATGAAATTGAAATCTGCTTTTTTCCAGATACC
>JBJTWB010000252.1:0-3825 GCA_046081505.1 Bacteroidota bacterium
TAACAATTCCGGCAAATACC
This sequence comes from Bacteroidota bacterium, assembly GCA_046081505.1. Taxonomy (GTDB): domain Bacteria; phylum Bacteroidota; class Bacteroidia; order Flavobacteriales_D; family Sanyastnellaceae; genus CAIZGX01. Next base: position 21 of record JBJTWB010000252.1, read on the forward strand.
CAGGTCCAAAGCATCCATTTCCCTATTTCATTCCAAGCTAATTTTTTAATCAACTTGTACATCTCAGCAACACCCCATAAACCAATGCAAGCATGAATGAGACGAACAACAAACATTTGAGAAAACGGATTGCTTCCAACCAACAACTTCGCGAAGCTTAAAAAAAGAAAATTCAAGAAATAATAAAAATAACTGAAGGGTTGAGCGTACTGCACTTGGTTGTATTCATTCGGATACCAATTGTGATAATTTTCCCCCATAACCCAAGAACCCGCAGGTTCAATGGCTAAGAAATGATCATCACTCATCTGGTAACCTTCAGAAAAGAAAGCCGCCAGAATTCGCACACAAGCAGCAATTACAATAAGTCGTGTGAAGAAACCTTGTTCTTTGTTCAGATATGTAAACAAGCCCTTCATGAAGATGATCTTTATGTTTGAATAACTCCCACAGTATAGGGCTTTTCAGCGGGAGCCGCTGAAGCAGCTTCAAGGCCCAATGACAACCATTTTCTTGTTTCGGAGGGATCTATCACTGCATCGAGCCAAAGTCTAGATGCTGCGTAATAGGGCGATGTTTGTTCATCGTATTTCGACTTGATTTTGGAAAACATTTCTTCCTCTTTCTCTTTGGTAATGGTCTCCCCTTTCGCCTTCAAGGATGCCACTTCAATTTGCAAAAGTACTTTTGCAGCTTGCGCGCCACCCATAACAGCAACTTGTGCAGTAGGCCAACCAACAATTAACCGGGGGTCATATGCTTTTCCGCACATGGCATAGTTTCCGGCACCGTAGCTATTGCCAATGATAATGGTAAATTTTGGAACGGTACTATTCGCCTGGGCGTTAACCATTTTTGCACCGTCTTTAATGATTCCACCGTGCTCACTTTTACTTCCCACCATAAAACCGGTAACGTCTTGTAAAAAAACCAGAGGAATGTTTTTCTGATTGCAATTCATAATGAATCGGGCGGCCTTGTCTGCGCTATCGCTATAAATAACACCGCCAAATTGCAGTCCGTCCTTTTTACTTTTTACTACTTCACGCTGATTGGCTACTACACCTACGCTCCATCCATTCACTCTGGCATATGCGCAAACAATACTCTTTCCATATTCGGCTTTGTATTCTGTGAATTCGCTGTTATCTACAATGCACGAAATAATATCTCTCACCTCAAATGGCTTCGTGCGGTCATCGGGTAAAATGCCGTAGACATCTTTTACATTTCGCTTTGGCATTGCCGGGGTATCTCGATCAAAACCGGAGTTCAATAACGATTGACCTTGGGCTGCAATTAATTTTTTTAATGTATCTAACGCATCTTTATCGTCTTTCGCTTTGTAGTCGGTGACACCTGAAATTTCGCAGTGAGTAGATGCACCTCCAAGTGTTTCATTGTCGATGTCTTCTCCAATGGCCGCTTTTACCAAATAGCTACCGGCCAAAAAAATACTTCCTGTCTTATCAACGATCAATGCTTCGTCGCTCATAATTGGCAGATAAGCGCCTCCCGCCACGCAACTTCCCATAATGGCTGCGTATTGTGGAATGCCCATGCTACTCATTTTGGCGTTGTTTCGGAATATGCGACCGAAATGTTCTTTATCGGGAAATATTTCATCTTGCATGGGCAGATACACCCCTGCACTGTCTACGAGATATACAATGGGAATGCGGTTTTCCATGGCAATCTCTTGCGCTCTTAAATTCTTTTTGCCAGTAATTGGAAACCACGCGCCTGCCTTCACTGTGGCATCATTGGCAACGACAAGACAAAGTTTTTTCTTGATGTATCCCATTACCACCACTACTCCACCCGCTGGACAGCCACCGTGTTCGGGGTACATGCCATCGCCGGCGAAAGCGCCAATTTCAATACGATCCGCGCCAGAGTCGAGCAGGTAGTCTATGCGTTCACGTGCAGTAAGCTTACCTTTTTCGTGTTCTTTCTCAATTCTTTTCTTTCCACCCCCTTCGTAAATCACCCGTAATTTTCGGTTCAATTCCGAAAGGCGCTGCATCATTTTATCCTCGTTAGCATTGAACGATAACTCTTTGGCATCCATGTTTCAAAAGTAGTGTTAAATTCAATTGGCTGAATTCAGTTTTTGGAAATACTTCGACTCTGAATTCGAATTACTCAGTTGATTTCTGAGTTCCGAAAGCAAGACATCGGGCTCTAGCAAAGCAGGTCCAAAAAAACCATTCATGGCTGTGTTACATCCGAAAACAGCTATCTTATTGGTTTGAAAATACCCACTCAGCTTGGGATTCAAATCATTTAAATCAAAATGCGTGTCGCCCTCTCTGTAATTGACTTCTAGATATACATCGGCTTGATTTAAGAGCTCAATGACTTGTTCGGTATCATACTCTTGACTTTTATCTCCTTCACATCCCAAATAAGTAGCACCGGCATTTGCCAATAATACTGACCAAAACGATTGGCTGGGAGCAATGGTCCAAGCGGTGCCGGAATATGCCAACACGGCAACTTTTGGTTGTGAGGCCTGTTCTACTTTATGAGACATGTATCTATTTTCAATTTGTTTGAAAGCATCGATACTTTGTTTTGACTTCCCCATAAAAAACCCAACTGCAACAAGCCATTCGGCTCTGCCCAAAGGATGTCGCTCTTCGTATTCGAACATGGGAAGAACGGGCATTTCGGGAAAGAACGATTTCCAGTTGCGGCCTTCATACGGAAGGGAGAGAATTCCTTGTGCTCCTGAAACTGCAACTTGTTCTTTACTTACTTCAGCATTTTCCCAATTCACACATTGGTTATTGCTCATTCTTTCCCGAACAACGGTATCATCTACGCGTGAACCATAGACTGTGGCCACTAGGGTATTTTGTAAATTTAATTGTGTCAAATAATGAATGTGCGTGGTGCTGAAAACAGCTAAGTTTTGTGGCTTCTTTTTGCATGATTCACGTTGAATGACTTGACCGCTTTTCAAAATTTCAACTAACGTATCGCCTTGTACTTCTACTATTCGAAATGCTGTTGCATAGGTGGGTTGATAAATGACCCGAGCTTGCTGATTTTGCTCCGAGTTGGAATTGCAACTCGCGAGAATGAGAATGATGATAAAAAGACCTATACTGCGCATGCATGCAAAGAAATAAAAATCCCCCGATGTTCGGGGGATTTTTTCAGTTCCAAATGTAATTGGAATTTGAATCTTCCAAGGAAACAAGCGCCTCTGTTAGGGCGATTTCTGATTCAATAAAAAATTCAAGGTCATTCAGTGTAAAGTTGGTCATAGGCCTGAGCGTTTTTTTGTATTTGTTTTGGTAAAACGAACTCAGTTGTACCATATTGCCTTGACTTAAAAAAAAATCCCGACCAGTTGGTCGGGACATTTTTAGAGAACTAGTTTCACTTGGTATTTTTCCATGTATTTCCTGAGGTTAATGAGTGCATATCTCATTCTTCCTAAAGCTGTATTGATGCTAATGTTGAGTTGATCGGCAATTTCTTTAAAGCTCATGTCATATACAATACGCATCATTACAATCTCCTTTTGCTCTGCTGGCAACATTGCAATCAATTGACGTACCTCTTTAGACACCTCGCGCTTCGCAACAAGCTGTTCAACATTCTTCGCCTTATCTGAAACATAATCAAGTGGATTGTAATCATCATTGCCACGAACGAATTGCATTTTTTTTGCATTTCTAAAATGGTCAATGCATAAGTTGTGTGCAATACGCATCATCCAAGCACCGAACTTTCCTTCTTCATTGTATTGTCCATCATTCAATGCTTGAATGGCTTTACAGATGGTGTCTTG
>JBJTWB010000253.1:0-2627 GCA_046081505.1 Bacteroidota bacterium
AAGAGCTTGTTGTTTTTACATATGGTATAGGTAATGCATGTGCCGAAATCTATTATAATACACGTTTGTTGAGGGAATTGTTCAAACGCCGCAGCCACATTTGCTAAGCGGTCGTAACCAGGTTTCCCAACGTGGTATTCATGCTCGGGGTATAAGTTATCTTGTATTTCAATAGCCTTGGGATAGGCAAGTTGAAATTTCGTTTTCTTATCTGTTGAGGCCTCACAGGAATAGAAAATCGATTGGAACTCTTGATATTTTTTTATTAATTCCAAATCATTCAGTTCGAATGACCGTCCAGCCTCAAGAAGCAAATGCCCGTGAAATGTAGCCCATTTTATAGACGTATTTCCAACTTGAATGATGAGTACCTTCATGTTATTGGTCGCGGTCATTCAAAAGGGTAACTGTTCCTCTTCTTTCGAATAAAACACCTTGATGATTTTCAATCATGATGTGGTATACATAGGCATTTTCATGCACATAATCTTTTCTCATTTCTCCAGTCCAGGGTGCACTATAGGATGATGTGTCGAAGATGACATCTCCCCAACGGCTGTATATAATCATTCTGTACGTGGTTGTATCGGCGAAAGAAATGACAGGAAAAAATGTTCTATTGAATCCATCAACCACAAAAGCACTTGGAATCCAAATGAGGGGGTCATAATCAAGACAGACACGATTACTGAATGCATTGAAAACTTCTCCTGGAAAATCTGCAATGGGTAATGAAGTAGCTTGAACACGATAACAAAATTTCCCTTCGCTCTCAATAAATTCAGAGATGTCGTCATTGAAACTATATGGCGGAGAATTATCAAAATCAACAAAAATTTCTTGGTTGTTGTCTATGCTTCGAAAGAGATTGTATTGTTCAACACCATTGTCCCAATTAGCATATTCCGACCAAAACAAAGTATTGTAGAGCTCTTCCTGAAAATCCTCACCACGAAGTAAAATAGTTGTGCCAACATTCGTAGTGTCAATAAAATATCCACAAGGATTTTTCAATATCACACGGTACGTGTAAGATAGGGACTGGGGTGATACTTCGGTGTCAGTGAAAGTGACAAAATTCCCGGAAGAACCAGAAACTTCCCCAATATTTTCCCATTGATTTGAATCGAATAAATTTTGTCTTTGGAAAATATACAAATGGGGTACTGAATTCATTTCGGTTCGCACCGATATCTCTATGGAATCATCGAATGTAACACTCGCTGAAGCTAAAAAGTGGTGCTGTGGAGCAGATGGGTAATTCACATTGATAGATTGCACATTTGAATTACTTATTGCACCCGTTGTGGAACTGGCTTGAATGTAATAGTAGTGGATTCCATTGGGAATTGTTATGAAGGTATGCTCACCTTGCAATTCAGTTCCTGGGTAGGATGCAACAGACGAAAAATTGATGCCATCGATGGAGTGCATAATGTCATAATGGTCTACACTCCATCCGCCATAGGCGGTCCATTCAAAAGGAATGAATTGATCACACAGAGTGTAGCTTGTTGGAGAAAGGAAAATGGTGCAATTGCATACTCCGCTTGTGGGGCTGGTATTCGGGCTTGGTGGAACACCAGAATAACAGGTGTCAATGGCAGCTAAGAGATAACATTCTGTCCCTTGATTCGGCGATGAGAGTAAATCAATGAATTGAGTAGTATTTCTACCAAATATGGTGTCAATTAAACTAACATTGCTGCCATTGCATGCGTATGTAATGTATCCATCGGTATCGCCAGACGGATTAACATTCCAATTCAATTCTACTAGCCCAGTCGCTGGGTTTACTGAGACGGTTTGAAAAGTAGGAATAGCAGGGGCCGTTTGATCATTGAAATTACCTCCAGCGAAATTGCTGTTGAATGGGCAATCTAGATTATTGCTGTATATGATTTGAAAATTAAGATAATCACCGCATGTTGTTACCTCGTAATCGAATTGATTGGCTGTACCAGGCAAGGTTGCAATTAAACTCCATGTGCCAGCTGGGTATTCTAGCCAAACTTCAGCATTCGTATTGGAAAGCCAAAGTGCGTTAGAAGTTGGTGAATTCCAAGTGAGTTCAACAATTCCTGGAGGCGAGACACTTGCATTGGCTTCGAGTAATACATTGCAGTATGCATCGGCCGAATTAAAAGTCCCGAAATTAAGCTCGGTAGCAATGTAAAAGCAACTATTGAAAAGGTTCGGAGAACTATTTAAGGTGTAGTACGTGATGTTTGGATTTGAAATTGAAGCTACAGATGAGTATGGATTACCATCTGCTGAGGCGTAGATGGTATAATTAACAAATGCGCCAGTAAAAGTAGTCTCGTTCCAAGTAATTTGAACATCATTGCCTACGACTTGAACACAAGTTATTTCAACGCTTTGACCATACAGCATGTTTGATAAAGCGAAAACAAATAATACAGATATTGCTTTTAAATGACTCAACGTAGTATTTCAGATAGCAAAATTAGGCAAAGCGTTGCATGCGGATTGTGAAACTATTTTTAAAAAGAAATATTGCCAAGTATAGAATTAACTGCATTGAACTCTTGAACCATTTGCATGATCACATTCTCTGCTGATTCTATTGAGTTAATTCGTCCTGAAATTTGACCAATTTCGAATTC
>JBJTWB010000254.1:0-2021 GCA_046081505.1 Bacteroidota bacterium
TCACATTGCCATTTATTGCAGCTCTGAAAGTTGGGGCGGCCTAGAAAAAAACAGCATTGAACTGGCTATACAGCTCCAAACAATTGGATTTGATGTAACTGCTTTTGGTTTGAAACACGCATCATTTTCCAAATACGCAGAGCAACATCAGCTTCGTACTTCCTATGTTAAACGGAACAAGCGCTACGCCGACCTTTCATGTGCTTTGAAACTTCGAAAACACTTTCAATTTCATTCAATCACGCATTGTATTTTTCGGGATCCGCGAGATATTTCCATCATGGGAATTACCCATTTTTTCTACCCCCAGTTCAAAGTCATTTATTACCAAGCCATGCAATTGAATGGACCCAAGAAATCCATTCCGCATCGCATTCGATTCTCACAGATTAATGCTTGGGTTTGCACTTCGAATACCCTGAAAGAACAAGTTTTCAGTTATACGCATGTGCCTGCAGAGAAACTGTATGTCATTCCACTTCAAACTAAAATTACAGAGCGTACAGCTGTAAAGCAATCATTATTTGAAAAATTCAATATACCTCAATCCAAAAAACGAATTGGCTGTGTTGGCCGTCTGGACCCGAAGAAAGACCAATTCACTCTTCTCAAATCTTTTCTTTCTATTTCAAAGGAAACAGATTGGAATCTTGTTTTTATAGGCGACAATACTTTCCAAGAAGGCGACGAATATGCCACTGCATTGAGACTTTTTGTCAATGAAAACCAACTCGCCGATCGCGTTTTTTTTATACCCTACCAGGAGAATATACACGCCGTTTACGAATCGATTGATCTTTTTGTTTTACCCAGTATCTCAGAGACATTTGGTACAGTTACAATTGAAGCAATGGCTCATGGTCTAGCCATTTTGGGAACCAACTCGGGAGCAACTCCGGAATTATTGAATCAACCAGAAAGACTATTCGAACCACAAAATGTGACTGAACTTGCAACAAAAATGCTTGAACTCATAAACAATGACGCTCTCCGAAATGAGGCTGGTCTGTTCAATGCCAACCGTTTCCAGACGCAATATTCAGAAACCCCTTTTCAAGAAAAATGGAATAAATTATTATATCAAATATGATAAGTTACAAGCCAACCGATTGGATAAAACTGGTATTCAGTTTCCACAAGTCAGACACATTTAGAAAACTATTCTGGTTCATTCTGTTGCTTGGTATATACTGTTACGCAGTGCATTGGATTGAGCATGATTATAATATGGGTTATATGTCATTCCCTTTTCGATATTCATCTTTTACGTTCTCGCTAGCTTAGAACTAATTGCCGAGGAAATTGAAGACCCTTTTGGAGGCGACGAAAATGACATTCCTACAGAAAAAATTGCCGGTAACATTGCAAAAAGTGTTAAAGAATTCTTGCACAAAGGCTCCAACTAAACAAAAGTTGTTGTACAATTGCAGCGGAAAAAACATTCTGTCTTTCCATCTCATTAAAGAAAAAATCACTCCTACATGTTAGATATTATTGCGTTGAACGCCATGAAAGTGGCCGAGTTAAAGAGCACAGCAGAGTCATTGGGTATTACAAACCTAGAAAAATTCAAGAAACAAGATCTAGTTCTTGCTATCCTAGACAAACAAAATGTTTCATCGAAAACATCTGAATCAACCGCAGATTCTGCACCTTCTGTTTCACAACAAGAGTCTGGAGATATTGCGAATCAAACTACTGAAATTAACAGTGACGAAAAATTTGAACGCAAAAGAAGAGAACGAAAACCATTTGTTCCGAAGGAAGAGAAAAGCAACGAGGCGTCTGATGAAACTCAAACTGAATCACATTCTGAAGCGAAAACTGAATCACCATCTGAAGGGCAATCGCAACATTCCCACAGATCTGAAAACAGAGACAACAATCGTTTCCAGCAGCGCAATCAGGATCGTCAAGATAGACCAGAAAGACAAGACCGATCAGAAAGACAAGACAGACCTAACCGTCACCGTGAACAAAATCAAAACAACAGACCTCAGAACAGAGAACAAAATCAGGAA
>JBJTWB010000255.1:0-1681 GCA_046081505.1 Bacteroidota bacterium
CCTTTGTTGTTCCTTCTAATTATTCTGTCGACCAATTTATTGATGGTATAGAAATTATTCCAGGAAACAGTGAGATTGTTCACCATGTTGTCATTTACTACGACCCCACTAGTGAATGTCTTTCACTGGATGCTGCAGATACAGAACCGGGCTTCCTCACCAATGGCACCGGTGGAGGACTTCCAGCAGCTGCGCATTACATAGGCGCTTGGGTGCCTGGCAAAGGACCACAAAATTTACCCCAAGGCTTTGGCATCCGAGCAGAAGCCAATGGATACTACCTCATTGAAATGCATTACCCAGCAGGTTCTGTTGGACAGCAAGATGATCAACTCTTAACATCAAGCATTCCTCGAGTAGCAATCCCCGTGAAGTTTGGTATAATCCTATTATCACGCATGATCCATCTACATTAGACGAACCCGCCCTGATTATTCCTGCCAATACCGAAAGGACTTTCCACGCTACTTACAATGTACCCATCAATATTTCATTGATTGGCATATCTCCGCACATGCACCTTATTGGGAAAAGCATCAAAAGTTTTTGTGTGAGCGGTGCCGATTCCATCCCGCTTATTGATATTCCCAATTGGGATTTTGATTGGCAATTGGGATACGACTATACACAATTGGTCCGTTTGCCAGCTCAATCACAATTAAAAGCTATTGCTACATATGACAATACTATTAACAACCCAAATCAACCCGTTAATCCACCACAATTGGTAACCGCAGGAGAAGAAACAACGGATGAAATGATGGTTGTTTTTTATTTGTATACCTTCTGGTTACCCGGAGATGAAAACATCATCATTGACCCCAGTACATCCATTCACAATCATCAACCAACTCCTCAATTGTGGCAATTTTTTCCCAATCCCACTCAGGATAAAATACAATGGAGTTGCCTTGGCCCTCAATACCGAAAAGCCCATTTTTCAATTCTTGACATGAATGGTCGCGTTTGTAAAAAACAACAACAAATGATTTCAGGAGGTATTGAGTCTGGCGCCATTGATTTAACAGACTTGAGTCCGGGAGTCTATTTCATACAAGTCAAATCCAACGATTATACCCACACAGAGAAATTAATCATTGAATAACTATTTCTTACCAACAATTCTATCGGGATTGTTGGCCAAAAAAGATTTCCAAGAGTTGGACTTGGTGCCCAAAATGGGATTGGATGTTTGATAAAAATGACAGACCGCTGCAGCCAAGCCATCTGTAGCATCCATCTTTTCTGGCATTTGGGAGTCCTCTATTTTCAATAATCGCTGAATCATGGCTGCCACTTGTTCCTTACTTGCATTTCCATTTCCTGTTATGCTCTGTTTGATTTTTCTAGGTGCATACTCCGCGACACTCAACTGTCTGCTCAAGGCCGCAGCTATGGCTACACCCTGTGCTCTTCCCAGTTTTAACATTGACTGAACGTTCTTTCCAAAGAAAGGAGCTTCAATGGCCAATTCATCAGGATGAAAACCGTCAATAAGCTCAACGCAACGCTCAAAAATCTTTTGAAGTTTCAACGCATGATCATCAATCTTGTCTAAGCGCACAACACCCAAAGCCAACAACTTCATTTGTTTACCTTTGACTTCAATAATTCCGTAACCCAAAATAGCGGTTCCGGGATCAATGCCCAATATGATGCGTTCCTTTTGCAAAGATTGATT
>JBJTWB010000256.1:0-5427 GCA_046081505.1 Bacteroidota bacterium
CGCTCGTAAGTTCGGATGGATGTCTCTCCAGATTTTCCCAGAACCATAAAATTCACATTGGTGCCCCCAGGAGCGAACAGCTGATCATAGCGAATCTCACTACCTTCCGCAACTACATCAAAATTTAAATCGCTGCATAATTTCACAACATGTGGCGAACCTGTATTCAAGAAAAATTGATTTTCCATTTGTTGAACGATTGCAAGCACATCGCGCATTTTTATTTCAATTAGATCCTCTACTCGAGCTTCGTGCATTCCATCTATGGCCCGAAAAGAGATGTTGTTATTCAAAACCAAGCCTTGGTCTATGGCAAACCGAACCGCGCACCGACTTCCATTGCCACAGAACGATTGACTACCGTCAGGATTGAAAAAATTCATGTTGAAATCCGCTTCTGCATCTTTCTCTATGAGTATCACACCATCAGAACCTATTCCAAATTTCCGATCACACATGAATTGAATTTGTTGGGATTGAAGTTGAATTTCACCTGCCCAATTGTCAATGAGAATAAAATCATTTCCTGTGCCCTGGTATTTCCAAAAAATCATGGGTCAAAGGTAAACGTATTCCTTGAACTACAGCAGGTGTGTTGTAACTTGCAAACGAAATTAATTTCAAATGGAAAAGAACGAAATGCAATCGGGATTAAGTAGTGATTTGTTGCTGAAAGCGTACAAAAAGATGTGTGTTGCAAGGCAGCTTTCTGACCTCTACGAAGCGAATACAAAAACAACCTCGAAATATGTACATGCTACTTCTCGTGGGCACGAAGCCTGCCAATTGGCTTTGGGTCTTCAATTAACAGCTTCCGATTATCTCTCTGCATACTACAGAGACGATAGTATTCTTTTAGGAATTGGCATGGAGCCTTATGAACTCATGCTGCAGTTGTTCGCTAAAAAAGATGACCCCTTTAGCGGTGGAAGAACGTATTATTCTCATCCGTCCTTGAATAGACCGAACATGCCCAAAATTCCGCATCAAAGTTCGGCTACGGGTATGCAGGCTATCCCAACGGTGGGTGTTGCAATGGGTATTCAATATCAAGAAAAACAGGGCATTCTAAAAAGTGATCTTCCCCCAATAGTCGTGTGCTCCATTGGCGACGCTGCAATGACAGAAGGTGAAGTTTCAGAGGCCATGCATATGGCTAATTTAAAAGAATTACCTGTATTGTTTTTTGTGCAAGACAATGAGTGGGACATCAGTGCCCATGCCAGTGAAATTCGTTCTGGAGATGCAACAACCATGGCCAGAGCCTTCCCGAATATTCGTTCGAAAAGTATAGATGGTACCGACTTTTTAGCTTCCTATCAAACCATATCAGAGATTTTCGCTCACATGCGCAAATCAAGAAAACCGTGGGTACTGCATTGCAAAGTTCCACTTCTTGGTCACCACACGAGCGGTGTAAGAAAAGAATGGTATAGACATGATCTTCAAGAAGCGGAAAAGAGAGACCCACTTCCGAAATTTCAAAAACAACTTATGAAACTTGGATTCTCTGATGATGTCTTGAATCAAGTTTGGAATGAAGCGGGAGAATTAGCCGTTTCCGATTATGAAAAAGCCTTACAAGCCCCTGACCCTGACCCGAATTCACTCATGGATCATTGTTACGCCCCTACTCCTGTTCAAGAGGAACAAGGCGAACGAGAACCAGCAGGAAAAGAGCCAACAGTAATGGTAGATGCGGCGCTTTTCGCCATGCAAGAAATCCTTGCTAAACATCCAGAAGCGCTATTGTATGGACAAGATGTAGGGAGAAGATTGGGAGGAGTGTTTCGCGAGGCTGCAACGCTCGCTGAAAAATTTGGTGACAACCGCGTTTTCAATACGCCAATTCAAGAAGCATTTATCATAGGAAGTACCGTTGGAATGAGCGTCTCCGGCTGCAAACCCATTGTTGAAGTTCAATTCGCCGATTACATTTGGCCGGGGCTCAATCAATTGTTCACTGAGGCTGCTCGATCATACTATCTAACCAACGGAAAATGGAATGTTCAAGCCTTGGTTCGAGTTCCAATTGGAGCGTATGGTTCAGGTGGACCCTACCACAGTAGCAGTGTAGAAAGTGTGCTTTGTAACATACGTGGTATTAAAGTGGTTTATCCGAGTAATGGTGCTGATTTGAAAGGACTTTTAAAAGGTGCGTTTTATGATCCCAACCCGGTTGTTATGTTGGAGCACAAAGGACTTTATTGGTCGAAAGTGAAAGGGACCGAAACGGCAAGAACCATTGAGCCTTCGGAAGATTACATTATTCCACTCGGAAAAGCAAGAACAGTGCAACACGCAACGGAAGAAAATAAACTTGTAGTAGTCACATACGGAATGGGGGTTCATTGGGCAATGAATGCGAGTAAGTCAATGACTGGGCAGGTTGAAATAATAGATCTCAGAACCCTCATGCCGCTCGATGAGGAACACATCTTTGAAGCAGTCAAGAAATGTGGGCGTTGTTTGGTACTAACGGAAGAACCCGCCTTGAATGGATTTGCTCAAAGTATTGCTGGAAGAATAAGTGAAATTTGTTTTGAATATTTAGATGCTCCTGTGCGCACCTTTGGAAGCCAGCCTACACCTGCCATTCCTTTGAATAGCACTTTGGAAGAAGTGTTGCTTCCCAACGTACAAAAGGTTGAACTGGAGATTAGAAAAATATTGGAATATTAAATGCCCCTGACCATGAAAAGGATTTCCACTTTTGTGATTTTTCTTATTGCTGTTCTATCCTCACGTGGGCAATTTGAAGGTGTTCTAACGTACCAGTATGGCAATGGGACAAGTATCAATTACATGAAAGACAATTGGTCTTTCATTCAATTTATACAAGAAGAAAAAGACACCCTTCTCTTTTGGTACGAAGCACCAAGCAAAATACTCTATACACAATTGGAAAAAAACGTTAGTAAATTGTATAAAACCCCAACAGCCATGACTTCGTTGAATTTGAATTTTGAAGCTTTGGATCTCCCGATGGAAGAACAAAATGGATTCAACTGTTTGCAAGGAATACTGAGAGAAGACAATTGGCAAGTGGGACAATCCGAATTTCACGTTTGGTATATTCCTGGAAAACCCGAACCGGCTGCGTTGGCCGGACTATTCAAATCTGTTCCTGGAATACCTGTTTATGTTACACTCGATGGGAGCGAAATTTGTGAACTCATTGAAATGAGAAAGCAACCAATTTCAAAAAAAATATATGATCTCTCAAACTTTTCAATCATTGAAATAAGCGATGAATTCATAGATATTGAGACAACAGAAGAAGACAAGTAGATGAAGATCGAACAAACGCGTTGGTATAACAAAAAATACTTTGGAATCTTGAATCTTGAGCGAATGCTCTGGATTGCGCTGATTGCCTTTGGTTTGTTTTACTATTTCCGGTACCAAACCGTAACCGAAATAGAAACTGCCGATATACAACTTCTTGATGCAAACGGATCAACGGTTTCATTGAATCAACTCATTGGTGATAAACCCACAGTTGTGCACTTCTATGCTTCTTGGTGTGGCCCGTGTCTGCAAGAATTACCAGCCATGTCTGATTTCGCACATTTACCCGAGGTTAATAACGTGAATTGGATTCTCATTACCGAAGATAATTTAGAGAAAACCAACACCTTCCGATCACGCTATGGGATGAACATATTTCAAGTTACTCGGTTAAAGGAACATGGAATCTATTCCATTCCTGTGACCTATGTCTACAACCATTCAAAATTGGTGTACTCTCATCTTGGGCCTTTGCATTGGAATGATTCGAATTGGCAAAATGAATTTAAAAACTATTTAAAATGAGCATTGTAAAAATTACGTTAGATGGAAAAACCATCCAAGTTAACCTCGAAGAACAAGGTGACAACATTCTAAATGCTGCCCTAGATGGCGGATTAGACGCACCATACTCCTGCAAAGGTGGAGTGTGCACAACTTGTCAATGTAAAGTTTTGAAAGGGGAAGTGCGTATGGACAAAAATCATGCGCTAACACCACGCGAATTGGAATCAGGTTTAGTACTTGCTTGCCAAGCACATCCAATTTCAGAAGAAGTTGAAATTACTTGGGATTTTTGATTCTAATTGGCCTTTGTCTTACCTTGGTTACATGATGGGTGTTTTAACCGCAACGAACGGATACAACCTCATGCCACAAAACTCATACGGACATCCGCAATGCAAAATAACTCAAATTGAAAACTGGATTAACAATGGCACTCCAAACGATTAAGATTTTAGTCATTATTTTTTCAATAATGCTTACCTCTTGCTATTATGATGTAGCTGAGCGTTTCCCTTCAAATACGTGTGACGAAACATTCACTTTCAATTCAAGAATATTTCCTCTCGTTCAACAGCAGTGCGCTAGTAGTGTTTGTCATTCAGGTCCCAATCCGGCAGCAAGTTTGTCGCTGACTACCTATGATGAAATAAAGGCAATTGTTGACAACGGTTCCTTCATTGCTTCACTTGATGGAACGAACGGATACTCAATTATGCCAAAAGGAACAAGTGGATTAAATGCATGCGATAAAAATGTCATAACCAACTGGATCAATGCGGGTGCACCTAATAATTAAATCATGAAAAAAATCATTTTACTTGTCGTTTTAATTCTTATTCTCATTGCTGGGGGTATCGGATTATACATGTGGAACAAACCAAAAACCACTGCAAAAGATGTGGAACCCACTTTCATCATTACAGCAGATAGTCTGGCGAGTGCATTTATGAAGAACGATTCTATAGCTTCCAAAAAATACGTGAATGATAAAGTTGCTTTGGAAATTAGTGGGGTAATTGACTCCATATTCATCAATGAAGGAAATGAGCATGTTATAATACTCAAGACCAATCAAGAAGCACCTGTATCCTGTTATTTCATACCCAATCAGGCCGATAATGGCAATCCCTCGAGCTTTGCAAAAAATACAGAAGTTTACATTAAAGGATTTTGTGGTGGTTTAAATGGCGATTTATTTCCAGAAGTTCAAATGACCAAATGTTACATTCGGAAGAAATAACGGCCCGATTTTTAGATACCAAAAGAAAACTCGAATTATGAAATACACCTTTTTAGCACTCTTCGCTCTTTTGCTTTTTTCAAACGCAACAGCACAAAAGTATTTTTCTAAAACTGCGCACATCCGTTTCTTCAGTCACACTTCAATTGAAGACATTAAAGCAGATAATTACAAATCTGAATTGGTTATTAATAAAAGTACGGGGGCTGTGCAAGCTTCGGCTTTAATTAAAATGTTTGAGTTTGAAAAGGCTCTCATGCAAGAACACTTCAATGAAAATTACATGGAGAGCAATCAATTTCCAAAGGCGACATTTAGTGGAAAAGGAGACTTCTCACAAGTTAATTTCGGAGCTGATGGAAGCTATTCCATTCCAGTTGCAGGTTCAC
>JBJTWB010000257.1:0-3790 GCA_046081505.1 Bacteroidota bacterium
TTTTTTTTACCTAAACTATCAACAAACATTATTTCGTAGCATCATCCTGCTCCATGAAATTTTGCAACCAACCCAAAATATCTATTTTATTGGATGGCTTGCGTGATTTTCGCTTTGGATCTACAACCGGTTCTTCATCCTGAGTCTCTTCTGACTCACTCACCGGCCTTGGCTCCTCTACAACTGATGCTTCCTGTGTTTCAGCCTGTTCGAACTTTTCAAATTCATTCTCCATCTCTGCTGTCGCTTGAGTCTCCTCGTTTTTATTCAAGGTATCTAAAACATCCTCAAATGTGAATGACTTCATGGTACTATAATCCATTGCGGGTTGCGGAACCTCCTGCATCACTGCACTAGGTTCTTCATCAACTAACAATAACGGATCTGTATAACTCACACCTGCTCGCTCTTCACCAGTAATAACAAGTCCAAGACCGGTTGCTAATGCAGGAACCAGTTCATCCATCCGAGAGAAATTAATTACATGCTCGGTTGGTGCGCCAATTCTGCAACTCAAACCCGTTGTGAATTCCACCAATTGACGTATGTGTTTCAATTGAGAGCCTCCGCCTGTTAATACAATTCCACCGATTAATTTCCGCTCATATTGACTACGAACAATTTCAAAATGAACCAAATCCAGAATCTCTTTCATTCTGCTCTCAATGATTCCGCTTAAGAAACTCAATGTAATTTCTTTCGGTGCATGCCCCTTCAATCCAGAAACTACAACCTTGGCATTTTTAGTTTCGCTCTGCAAAGCAGAACCATAAGCTGTTTTCAATTGCTCTGCATATTTACTCAAAATATGACAGCCGTTGCGAATGTCATCTGTGATGACATTTCCACCAAACGGAATAACTGCTGTATGTCGAATGAGCCCATCGTAAAAAATAGCAATGTCGGTAGTTCCACCACCAATATCTACTAAAGCCACACCCGCTTCCTTCTCTTCTTCAGTTAGAACAGAAGCAGAACTTGCCAACGGCTCTAGGGTTAATTCACCCACTTCTAAACCGGCCAACTCAACACATCTGTAAATGTTACGAATGGCTGGCATAGAGCCAGTAATAATATGGAAATTCGCTTGTAAACGAGCCCCTGCCATTCCAACAGGATCCTTAATTCCACCTTCCATATCAACCGTATACTCCTGCGGAATAACATGAATAATACTCTCTCCTGCAGGCACATGAATTTTCATCATGTCATCTTTCAAAGCCTGAACATCCTCAACCGAAATTTCTTGACTCAAATCTTTACGCGTATAAATTCCTGGCTGCTGAATGCTTTTAATGTGTTGACCTGCAATTCCAACATTCACCCGGTTAACCTTAATATCGCACTGCGCTTCTACCTTCGCCACAGCTTCCTTAATGGAAGCAACAGTTTGATCAATATTCATAACAACGCCTCTGCGCACGCCTTCGCTAACAGCCTTACCAATGGCCATGATTTCAACCTTTCCTGCAGCATTGATTTTACCTACAACACAGGCAATTTTGGTAGTTCCGATATCAATACCAACAACTAATTTCTGATTGGACTTTGAAGGATCATTGAAAGAGGCAAAAGAATGTGTCATATTTTTCTTATTGAGGTTCTTGTACTTGTGGTTGAATTGTTGTGGCTTTTGTAGTATCTGGCAAAGCGATTTCACCGCGCTTTACACAAACTACTTGTCTATTGTAGTTCAAATTTATTCGTTCGTATTTTTCTAGATTTATTCGATTCGATTGCGTCTTATAAAATTCAAAAAGCATTTTTGTTTTCGTATCTAAATTGTAAGCCACACCGTAATCAATGACTTGATTTCCGATACGAGGAGTAACTTCAAATCCGCCATAGCTTTTTACAGAAACGTGCTCAATCAAATCGTTCAAATCAGGATTGTTGTGGATATGCAATCCAAAAATGAACATCTCATCTAAATAAGTTCCGTTGAGAATATCAGCGGTATAGTATTCTGATTTCACAGGAAACTCCATTGGCATTACCTCTGTTTCAGATAGGAAGACAGGGACTTGTGCAACCGCATAATTCAGCAATGAAAACGAATTCCCCTCTTTGTCGAGGTAAAAACCATTTCCACTTGGATTCAAAACGCGTAATATAGGAAGTCGTTCTTTCACTTTCGCACGAACTATTCCATCAACTCCAAGAACAATTTCACATGAGGCTACAGCAGCATCTTGACGAATGAACCGATTCAAATTTCCCATATCCAACTCATTCATGGCCTTTCCCACCAATACTCCTTGCGGAATTCGCAGCAATGAATCAATTCGCTCAGGAGTAATAAAACGATCATTCAACCCATTCTGTTCAATTTCAATCTGTACTTGAATGATCTGAGACTTTCCTTGTTCAACAATAGAAATACTCCACAATGCAATAGATCCAAGCCCAACCAATACAAAAAAGGTCACGGCCAAGCCACGCATAATCATGGATTTCGTATTTCTATTTTTCACTTTCTAACCAATTGCTAATAGGTGATACCAACGTGTCTATATCTCCAGCGCCAAGTGTCATTAACACTTGAAGACTCTCCCTATTTAAATATGTGAAGATGGCATCTTTGTCAACCAATTTTTTATCTTCCAACTTAATTTTATCAAATAACCATTGTGAATCAATTCCAGGTATTGACAATTCTCTTGCAGGATAAATTGGCAATAATATCAATTCATCTGCCTGAGCCAAACTAGCGGCAAACTCATCTGCAAAATCTCTGGTTCTTGAAAAGAGATGAGGTTGAAAAATGACTGTTATTTTACGATTCGGATTTAACTCTCGAGCTGCTTGAATGGCCGCATTCAACTCTGTTGGATGATGCGCATAATCATCAATATAAACCAATTCCTCGCTTTTGTAACGCATATCAAACCTTCGCAATACGCCGGTATATGATTCCACCAATTCAGCAACACTATCCATTTTCATTCCGCTCAATAGCGCTGCAGCAATTGCTGCAACTGCATTCTCTACATTGTGCCTTCCTGGAAGTCCCGAATTCAATCCAGTCAATTGACCAAAAGGAGTATGTAGGTTGAAATTGAATTTGCCATTGACAATTCGAATGTCTGAGGCATAAAAATCAGCACTCCCTTTTGCTGAATAGGTCCAGACTTTGGCTTCTGTCTGGATTTCATTTTCAATATGCAATTCTTTTTTAACTACCACATGTCCTGTTGATTTCGTTTTTCCCAAAAACAACAAAAACCCTTCGCGAACAGAATCTGCATGACCGTAAATATCTAAATGATCCGCATCTAAGCTTGTTAATACGGCAATGGTAGGACTCAATGTTAAAAAGCTTCGATCAAATTCGTCGGCCTCAACAACGGTTATATCTGATTGAGACAACACCACATTACTCTTGAAATTATTTGCTATTCCTCCAAGGAAAGCATTGCACCCCACTGAATGGTACAGCAAATGCGCTACAATGGATGATAGTGTATTGAGTATTCCAGAACTTCTTCACGTAACACCGAAGGAGAAGGTTCTAATTGTTCGGACCCCTGCAGTTCCATCCACTTCGAATCAATGGAATTATTTCATAGAAAAAGAATATTTAATTTGGAAGCGAAGTGAGTTGCTCGGTTACATTACAGAATTTGACCGAACAATAGCCGTTGGTGGAACACATGGAAAGACTACAACATCATCTATTGTAGCGCATTTGCTGCATCATTCAGTGGGGTGCAATGCTTTCCTTGGAGGAATAGCAAATAATTTCAAGAGTAATGTGGTGTTGTCTCAATCAGATATAACCGTTGTTGAG
>JBJTWB010000258.1:0-3592 GCA_046081505.1 Bacteroidota bacterium
TTTGAAATTTAGCGTTTGGCAAGACGGGTACTACATGACTTCCAATCAAACAACGCAAAAAGTTTTCGCATTTGAGCGCAGTGCTATGTTAGTAGGAACTCCCGGTGCACGGTCAGTTTATGCGACATACACACCACCTACGGGTGGTTTTTTCTGTCCATTGGCCGGTGATGCGAGCGATGGTGTTTTACCTCCAACAGGAACACCTTGTCCAATTATGTCCTATTCCGATAATGCATGGGGTGGTGGTGCAACAGATGCCATTAAGGTGTATAACATGACTGTGAATTGGGTGCCAACGGTTCCAACCGCAACCATAGCCTCGAATGCTACTATTGCTACTGCGGCTTTTGATGCGAGTTATAATGTTAGTTGGAACGATTGCTCTCAACCGGGCACAACTCAAAAATTAGACGGTATTGGAGGAGTGTTAATGTATCGCGCACAATGGAAAACGTGGTCGGGATATAATTCAGTTGTGTTGAATTGGGCTGTTAAAATCAGTGCTTCACAACGCAGTATTAAATGGTGCGAGCTTCGTCAGAATCAAACAACCGGAGTTTGGACCTTGTATCAAGAAGGAATTTATACTCCAGACACGGATACTCGTTGGATGGGGTCCATTGCAATGGATAGCAACGGAAGTATTGGCATATGTTATGTAAAATCGAATTCAACTTCAACCTATCCTGGTATTTACTACACGGGAAGAAGAACGTGTGATCCTTTGGGTACTCTGCCTGTAACTGAAGTTCAAATTGTAGCAGGAACAAGTTATCAATCTGGCGGAAATCGATTCGGAGATTATGCCCAATTGATGCTTGATACGGATGGTCTCACATTTTGGGGTACTTCAGAATACATGGGAGGAAGCAATGGTTCAAATGCGGCTCGTACTCGCATTTACTCTTTTCAAATTGCGCCTTGCAATGTAACTGCAGCAGTGGCTGTAGCGCTATCTACCGGAAACAATCCTGCCTGTGCCGGTTCAAGTTTGACATTCACTGCAACCCCAACGAACGGTGGCTCTGCACCAACGTATCAGTGGCAGGTGAATGGAGTGAATGCGGGTACCAATAGTCCAACTTTTACGTCTTCAACTTTGACTAATGGTGCTATTGTTACGTGTATCATGACTTCAAATGCAAGCGGAGTGGTGGGGTCACCAGCCACTTCAAATTCAATTACGGTTACAATCAATCCAACTGTAGCACCTGCGAATGCAATTGCATTAACCAATGGATCTAATCCAATGTGTTCAGGTGCAAACGCTACTTTTACAGCTTCTTCAACAAATGGAGGAACTACACCAACTTATCAATGGCAGGTTAATGGTGTGAACGTAGGCACCAATAGTCCAACGTATTCCTCTACAACACTTACAAATGGCCAAACGGTGACATGTATAGTAACATCAAATGCGCTATGTGCTTCACCTACAACGGCTACTTCAAATGGTGTTGTAATGACTGTGAATACCTGTTTAACTGCAGGCGTTACTATAGCTCAAACAGCAGGTGAAAATCCACTTTGTCAAGGAGGCACGGCAACTTTCACAGCAACCGCTTCAAATGGTGGCTCGGCTCCAACCTATCAATGGCAAGTCAATGGTGTAAATGTTGGAACAAACAGTTCAACCTACACAACTAGCGCGTTGAATAACAATGACGTTGTAACCTGCATATTAACATCAAATCTAGCGAATGTATTGGGTTCGCCTTCAACTTCAAATGCAATTACTGTTGTGGTAAACTCACCCGTGACCCCATCGAATGTGGTCTCAATTTCATCTGGTTCAAACCCCATGTGCGAAGGAAGTTCAATTACTTTCAGTGCAACTGCCACGAATGGAGGCTCAACTCAGAGCTATCAATGGATGGTGGATGGTGTGAATGTGGGTTCCAATCAAAATACATACACAACTGCAACTTTACAAAATGGACAGATTGTTTCTTGTATGCTCACATCAAACCTATCGTGCGTTACATCTACTAATGCAAACTCAAATCAAATAACACTAACTGTCAATCCGTTGGTTTCACCAAGTGTGAATGTGGTTATAAGTTCAGGAGCAAATCCAAGTAACGCTGGTCAACCAGTTTCATTCACTGCGACTCCAACCAACGGAGGTAACAACCCAACGTATACTTGGTTAGTAAACGGATTAAATGTTGGAATTACTGGGGAAACGTTTACTACAACTACATTGGTGGAAGGTGACGTTGTAAGTTGTATTTTAACTTCTTCGGCAAACTGTGTTTCTTCGAGCACTGCAACAAGTAATAGCATTACCATGAGTGTTATTGGTGAGAGCTTGCCTTGTATAGGGAATTCAGGTTCTACATCGAACGAATATATCTCTCAGGTATCAATTGGAACAATGAGTAATTTAACTGGAGCATCTACCTACAGCAATTACTCGAACATTGTGTCAACAGTGAATATTGGTCAAGCATTCAATGTAACGGTGAATATCGGTAATGCATACTCAACAGATGTAATCCGCATTTGGTGCGATTGGAATCAGAATGGAATTTTCACTGATCCAGGTGAATATGTATATACGTCTACACTTGGTGTAGGTCCTCACGTAGCGAATATTACTCCGCCAATTTCGGCTTTATTAGGTAACGGATTAATGCGAATTCGTTTGTCTGATAGCTCACAGGGAGATATAGGAGAGCCTTGCGGAACCTCTTCGTTTGGTGAGGTTGAAGATTATACCATACTTGTTCAAGATGGAATAGGTGTCTCTGAATTGCCTCCGGCATTTCAAAGTATAGGGTCTGAAGGAGTTGCCGTGTACCCCAATCCAAGTATTGGTACAGTCAATATTCAAGGATTAAGAGAGGGTGTTTATTATCTCACAGATGCGGCTGGAAGATTGGTTGAAGTAGTTAGATTAAATGCTAAAAATCAATTTACAGTTCAGCTCAATGGTATTGCTGCAGGCTCATATATTCTTTCTGGACAAAATGAATTTGGAGTGGTTAAACAAAAAATCATAGTTCAATAATATTTAGATCTCGTAAAAGGGGGGGTAAGCCCCCTTTTTTACGCTCTAAAGCGTATTTTTCACTGTCTAGATACACTTAAATTCGACAATTATATTGTTACAATAGATGATAATTGCAATGGTTCAATTGATGAAGATTTAGAAATGTTCTTGTATTATGCCGACCTGGATGCAGATGGTTATGGATCAGGAGCAGAGCAATATGGCTGTGTGATTCCTGATGCGGGTGTGTCCGGAAACAATTTAGATTGCAATGATTCAATTGCAGACATTAACCCTTCAATGATTGAATTGGTTGGAAATGACATAGACGAAGATTGCGATGGAAATGTTGGAACTTTAATTCTTCAATTTTCTGAATCAAACAAATTTGAAATTTCTCCAAACCCAGTAATGAATACTTTAACTCTTACTTTGAAATTGATCGATAGGGGGAATACGTATGAGATCTATCATAGCAATGGAAAACAAATAGAGCGCGGAATAATAACAGATAGCGTAACACGAATAGATGAGTCTCAATGGCCCACGGGGGTTTATATTATTCAATTCAATTCTCAGAAGCAGAAGTTCAAC
>JBJTWB010000259.1:0-5681 GCA_046081505.1 Bacteroidota bacterium
GAAAATGAGCATCAAATTGAAACCGAGTACTGCCTTAAATCCGAGTTGTGCGATAGGGAAAAAGAACGTTGTAAATACGGGTTTACCCCATTGATTCAGAAACAACTCAGGGTGATTGCCTGCGTATTTCGACATGAAAAAATGGGTGTAGGTGTCACCCCCGCCTGCAACACCATCTGCAAATAAAAATAACAACACATATGAGCAGGCCGCTAAAGAAAAAACCAACACAGTTTTGTGTTGGTTAGTCATTGCTGGAACAATGTCATTCTACCACAGCTTTAGCATGCTTTACAGTCTGAATAAAGTCATCAAAAAGATATCTCGAATCATGCGGGCCAGCACTCGCCTCCGGATGATACTGGACACTAAAAACAGGCTTGTTCTTCAGACGAATACCGGCAACAGTATCATCATTCAAATGAAGGTGTGTAATTTCAACATTTTCATTTTCGATAATACTTGATTTGGAAATAACAAAGCCGTGATTTTGACTTGTTATTTCCCCTTTACCCGTTAACATGTTTTTTATTGGGTGATTCACACCTCGATGCCCGTTGAACATTTTTTCGGTCTTCAAACCTTGGCTCAATCCAATGAGTTGGTGACCGAGGCAAATTCCGAATGCAGGAATGTTTGTGTCAATCAGCTCTTTGATGAGATTGATTGTGTATGGCATTGCAGAAGGGTCTCCAGGCCCATTTGAAAACATGATTCCATCGGGGCTCCACGATAGAACATCTTCTTTGGTAGCGCTCAACGGAAAAACTTTTAGAAAAGCTCCTCTTTCAGCCAAGCATCGCAAAATGTTTTTCTTGACACCAAAATCCATCACTGCAATCTTCAATTCACTCTGTGGGTTGCCGTATTCGTAACTTTCAGAGCAGGCCACACGACTAGCGAGTTCAAGACCATCCATGCTTGGGGCGGCATTCAACTGCTCTTTCAATTTTTCCAAGTTAAATTCTCTAGAACTAATGATACAATTCATTGCACCGTTCTCACGAATATGACGCACGAGAGCGCGAGTATCTAAATCGCATATTCCCACTATACCGTCTCGTTCCAAATAGTTTTGGAGGGTTCCATTTCCCCCAACGCGGCTAGCGACATCTGAAAACTTCTTGATGATAATACCAGCAACCTGACACTTTAAGGATTCAACCTCTTCGTTGTGGACCCCATAATTACCTATATGAGAAGTTGCCATGACCAAGCATTGACCGAAGTAAGAAGGGTCAGTGAATACCTCTTGATACCCCGTCATAGCCGTATTGAAAGCTATTTCGCCTGTGGTGATTCCATTTGCCCCACATTTTCTTCCATAAAAAACGGTACCATCTTGCAAGAGTAGTACCGCTGAATTTTGATTTGATTCCATTAAAGCGCAAAATTAATGTAATATGGACTTTTCCATTGCGGTATTTTTCAACAAAAAAAAGCGCCTTTCGGCGCCTTTCATTTTATTCAGCCGAGGCTGAATCATCTTTCTTCTTTCTAGTTCTTTTTGGCTTTTCAACAGGCGCCTCTTCAGTTGACTCAACTGCAGTTGCTTCTGTTTCTTCAACACCATCTTCCTTCTTCTTTGCCGCTCCACGACGAGTACGCTTTTTCGCTGCTGCTTTTTCAACTTCCTTACCATAGATTGTATTGAAGTCTACGAGTTCGATTAAACACATTTCAGCGTTATCTCCTTGGCGGAAGCCTGTGCGAATGATACGTGTGTATCCTCCTGGACGATCAGCAATTTGTGGAGCAATAGTTCTGAATAACTCAGTAACCGCTTCTTTATTTTTCAAATAACTGAACACCGTTCTTCTGTTGTGTGTGCTATCTGCTTTCGACTTAGTCAAAAGAGGTTCAACATATTTGCGTAGCGCTTTCGCTTTAGCAACAGTCGTGTTAATTCTTTTGTGCTCAATAAGTGAATTTGCCATATTGGCCAACATCGCCTGACGGTGTTCCGCTTTTCTTCCGAGGTGATTGATTGTTTTTCCGTGTCTCATAACATTTCAAACTTCTTTTGCTTCACAGCAATGATTAATCTCTATCTAATTTGTATTTCGCTACGTTCATACCGAACTGTAGTCCTTTGCTTTCTACTAACTCTTCAAGTTCGGTTAATGACTTCTTACCGAAGTTACGGAATTTCAACAAGTCATTTTTATTGAAAGAAACCAAGTCTCCTAAAGTTTCGATATCAGCTGCCTTCAAGCAATTCAGTGCACGAACGCTCAAATCCATATCTACCAACTTGGTCTTCAAAAGTTGACGCATGTGCAATGAAGATTCATCGAATTCTTCAACTTCGCGTTTTGTTTCAGTCTCGAGGGTAATGCGTTCGTCACTGAATAACATAAAGTGATGAATTAATATCTTCGCAGCTTCTTGAAGTGCATTTTTTGGAGTAACAGAACCGTCACCTTCAATTTCCAAAATTAATTTCTCATAGTCTGTCTTCTGCTCTACACGGAAGTTTTCTACGCTAAACTTAACATTTTTGATTGGTGTGAAGATCGAATCAATTGCAACTGTTCCAATAGGAGCACTGCTTGATTTATTTTCATCAGCTGGTCTGTAACCTCTTCCCATACCAATGGCAAGATCAATTCTAAACTTCACTTTTGGCTCCATGTTGCAGATCACTAAATCTGGATTTAGAACTTGGAAGGCGGAAGTAAAATTGCTGATATCACCTGCTTTGAACTGCTCTTGACCGTTGATATTGATGGTTACCTTTTCGTAGTCAGTTCCATCAATCTGACGCTTGAAACGAACTTGCTTCAAGTTCAAGATAATTTCGGTTACATCTTCTACAATTCCTTTCACACTTGAAAACTCATGATCTACACCTTCAATTTTGATTGAAGTAATTGCGAAACCTTCTAGTGAAGATAAAAGAATTCTGCGTAACGCGTTACCGATGGTAATACCGAAACCGGGTTCCAAGGGACGAAATTCAAAAGTACCTTTGAAATCGTTGCTTTCAAGCATTACGACCTTATCCGGTTTAACGAAATCTATAATTGCCATTGAATTAACTATTAATTTAAAAAGATTATTTAGAATA
This sequence comes from Bacteroidota bacterium, assembly GCA_046081505.1. GTDB lineage: Bacteria > Bacteroidota > Bacteroidia > Flavobacteriales_D > Sanyastnellaceae > CAIZGX01. Next base: position 3,071 of record JBJTWB010000259.1, read on the forward strand.
AAGCTCGACGATCAACTGTTCGCGGATATTTTCAGGGATTTGAACTCGCTCGGGGTAGTTCATAAATACACCTTCCTTTTCACCGTCGTTCCAAGCCAACCAATCGAAAGACTTTCTACTTGCCAACGAAAGCGTAATTGATTCCAAGCTTTTTGACTTCTCACGAACCGAAATACGATCATTCGGACGCAATTGGTATGAAGGAATATTTACTACATTTCCGTTCACGAGAATGTGGTTGTGCCCTACTATTTGTCTTGCTGCACTGCGAGTTGGAGCAATTCCAAGTCTGAAAACTGTGTTATCAAGTCTAGCCTCACAAAGTGCTAATAAGATTTCCCCTGTTACACCTGGACGAGCTGAAGCTTTCTTGTATAGGTTAGAGAATTGACGCTCAAGAATACCGTAGGTATACTTCGCTTTCTGTTTCTCATTTAACTGAACAGAGTATTCACTTTGTTTCGCACGTCTTTTGTTTGGACCGTGTTGCCCGGGTGGGTAGTTCCGTTTTTCTAATCCTTTATCAGGACCGTAAATAGCTTCGCGAAATTTACGAGCAATCTTCGTTTTTGGGCCTATATATCTTGCCATTTCTTTAAATCGTTAAATTATATTCTTCTTGCTTTTGGAGGACGACATCCGTTGTGTGGAAGTGGTGTTGTATCCACAATTTCCAACACTTCAATACCAGCACCGTGGATTGTACGAATAGCTGACTCGCGTCCAGCGCCAGGGCCTTTCACAAATACTTTTACTTTTCTCAACCCTAGGTCAAAAGCTTCTTTTGAACACTGCTCAGCTGCCATTTGTGCGGCGTATGGTGTGTTTTTCTTTGAACCACGGAATCCCATTTTACCTGCTGAAGACCACGAGATCACTTGACCGGTGTTGTTCGTTAGGCTTATGATGATGTTGTTAAACGTTGATTGAATGTGAGCTTGTCCTAAAGACTCGACTACAACGTTTTTCTTTTTCTTTTTTTCTACTTTGGCCATGTTTCTATTGCCTTAATCTAATGATTATTTAGTTGCCTTTTTCTTGTTAGCGACAGTCTTACGCTTACCTTTTCTTGTGCGTGAGTTGTTCTTTGTACTTTGACCTCTAAGAGGTAAGCCAGCACGATGACGAACTCCACGGTAGCATCCAATGTCCATTAATCGCTTAATGTTCATTTGCACTTCAGAACGAAGAGCACCTTCCACTTTCAATTCTTCCGTGATGAAATTTCTGATTTTACCCAACTCTTCATCATTCCACTCAGAAACCTTTTTGTCAAAAGAAATTCCTGCGGTCTCTAAAATTCTACGCGATGTTGAGCGTCCAATTCCATAGATGTAGGTGAGTCCAATTTCACCTCTTTTGTTACGCGGTAAGTCTATACCTGCAATCCTTGCCATAGTTTATAATTATTTAAGGAATTATCCTTGTCTTTGTTTGAATTTCGGGTTTTTCTTGTTGATTACATAGAGCTTTCCTTTTCTGCTTACAATTTTGCAGTCGGCGGAACGCTTTTTAAGTGAAGCACGTACTTTCATTTCCTTTTTTTATTTATATCTAAAACAAATTCTACCTTTCGTTAAATCGTATGGCGACATTTCCACTTTTACTCTGTCTCCTGGTAAAATGCGGATGTAGTGCATTCTCATTTTACCTGAAATATGAGCAATAATAATATGTCCATTTTCCAACTCCACACGAAACATTGCATTTGACAACGCTTCTACAATTACTCCGTCTAACTCTATGGACGCTTGCTTCGCCATTCAATTTTCTTTTTTAGTTTTTTGCGGATAATACCGCTTCAATTTCTTTAAAACTGGATAACACTTCTGCTTTATTCTTCCCTACCGCAATGGTATGTTCAAAATGCGCGCTTGGTTTACCATCATTGGTTTCAATGGTCCAACCATCTTTCAATTGACGCACATTCTTGGTTCCTAGGTTGATCATTGGCTCAATGGCTAGTACCATACCCTCAGTCAGTGCTACCCCCTGTCCTCTTCTACCATAATTCGGAACCTCCGGTGCTTCGTGTAGATTTTTTCCTACACCATGACCAACAAGTTCACGAACTACACCGTAGTTGAATGACTCTGCATGTGACTGAACTGCGAAACCAATGTCACCAATTCGCTTCCCAACAATTGCCTGCTCAATTCCTTTGTATAAAGAAGTTTTGGTTTCTTCCAATAACTTCTTCACCTCTTCTTTCAACTCACCTACCCCAAAAGTGTAGGCTGAATCACCCCAGTATCCATTCCAAAGCACTCCAATATCAACCGAGACAATATCCCCTTCTTTAAGGGCATTGCTCGTAGGTATACCGTGTACTACGGCATGATTGACACTGGCGCAAATTGAATTTGGAAAACCGTGGTATCCTAAGAAACCAGGGAAAGCTCCATGATCTTTGATGAAATCATGTGCTGCTTTATCCAACTCCAAGGTTGAAATGCCAGGACGAATCAGCTTGGCTATTTCAGCTAGTGTTTTTCCAACAAGAAAAACCCGAAATTCAAACAAAGACAAGGATAATTCCTTAAATAATTATAAACTATGGCAAGGATTGCAGGTATAGACTTACCGCGTAACAAAAGAGGTGAAATTGGAC
>JBJTWB010000260.1:0-1596 GCA_046081505.1 Bacteroidota bacterium
GCAAAAGGCACCGAACGGGTGAATGAATTATTCGTCCCTAAAAAAAACTCCAAACCCACTGCTGTATAACCATCATTGGAATAAGCACTCACATTGAATCCAGAATTCATCCAAACCAACGTAGAAGATTTATACCCCGGAAAAATTTGCTCCATGCGCAAATTCACTTCCAAGATTTTATCACGAAGAGAATCCAAACGACTTTGAGTAAACCCATTATGAACCTCCTGATTTAAGGCATAGAAATCTGGATGTGTTGCAAACCCCTTCAGCTGCGACAATGTTGATAGGCTATCGCATGGACCAACACGCAATATTTCTTCAACATACGTGCAGTAAAATGGACCGAATTGTGACTTGAATTGATTCAGCGTTTGTTCCAAGTTTGCATAGTCACCCTGAAAAATAGCGTCATCCAATCGCAACACTTGCTGAGATTTCCCTTCCTTGTCAATGTCTTCAATGGCATGCGGATCTGACTCCCCACATGAATAACAACCTATTGTCAACAAAAATAACAATAGTAGCCCCCTATATTTCGTTAGCTTTGGCATCATATTACTGCAAAAGTCAATAAAAAAACGAGTTATGAAAAAAAACCTTTTCCTCTTTATTGCGCTAACGATGTTGACAACCCCAATGTTGTTTGCACAGGATAGCAAATTCCGTCTTGGATTTAAAACTTCACCAAACGTTTCTTGGTTCAATACAGACTCACCTCATTTGACTGCGGGTGATAAAAGTTTCAGATTTGGATACGGATTGAATTTCGATATTTTCTTTTCTGAAAATTATGCCATAGGAACCGGTTTCAATGTAAACAAAACAGGCGGTACCATGAGTTATTTTCAAAGTTATATTGGCACAGAACCAGCTCCTCTACCCGGAGGAAATCCATTAACCAACATGAATCAAATTGGTTTGTTAAGCCGCGACATTTCTCTGCAATATGTGCAAGTTCCGTTAACCTTTAAAATGAAAACACCAGAAATTGGCTACATGACCTATTGGGGGCAATTCGGACTTGGATTGAATTACAATTCAAAAGCACTAAGCACAGATGAAATTGTTTTTCAGTTATACCAAGACAAAAACACATTCGATTGGGAACCTTCTAAAAGAGAATCTGAAACTTTTGAAAAAAATGATATTAAAAACGACATCAACTTGTTTGGTGCAAACCTCATCTTCGCAGCGGGTATTGAATACAACCTTGCCGGAAAGACAAGTATTCTAGCCAGTGTTTCCTACCACAATGGTTTTACCGATGCCTTAAAAGGTGAAGCAGTACAAATGGATAATGTTACGAAAGGACCCTCAATTAATAATGACGCAACGCAAACAGCCAAAACTTTTGAGTTGTCTGCTCGACCAAACTACATTGAACTCAACATTGGTGTATTGTTCTAAACTCAACCAATTGAAAATCATGAAATCCCGCGTAACTTTACGCGGGATTTTTATTTCTACTCAATGAATACAGAAAAAGTGATTGACCACATTGACAGCTTTGCTCATGAGTCGGAGAGAATTAAATGTCCCTCCCTTTGGCTCGGATGTGGGGGTGATAGCTACAACTCAATCGAATTCATGGCA
>JBJTWB010000261.1:0-8751 GCA_046081505.1 Bacteroidota bacterium
TTTTAATTCATTTTGAATGCGAAGAGCACTCCATTTTTCTGCATGTCGGTAGGCTTTACCGTTGAAAGGCATTTCCTCAATAAATCGAATTTGTACTGCATTGATTTTTACAAAATCAACCATATCGTATAGCGATTCATCATTCACTCCGTCAATGAGAACACAATTTATTTTTGTTGAGATTGAAGTTTTTAAGAGTTCATTTAAATTGAATTGTACAAGTGGGAAGTTTTTCCGTTTTGAAATCGCTTCAAATAAATTCTGATTCAAAGCATCGAGACTAAAGTTGATGCTGTGCCAAGGTTTTGTATGAAGCCAAGAACCCAAGTCTGCAGAGTAGGTTCCGTTTGTTGTTAATGCAATTTGATCGAAATTCAGGCTAAATGCATAATCGCAAATTTCTTGAAAGTCACCACGCAGTGTAGGTTCTCCTCCTGTAAATCGAATCTTTTTTACTCCAGCTAGATTGAGCAAATCAAGTAATTGAAGTATTTCTGTAGTAGAAAACAGTTGGTGGTTTTTGATCCAATTCAAACCAGATTCAGGCATGCAATATGCACATCGCAAATTGCACTTGTCTGTCAAAGCAATGCGCGCGTAATTCAAAGATCTGCCGTATGAATCTGTTAGCATCATTGAATTGAAAATCCGTTTCTAAAAAAGGCCAAATCTTTTTCAATTGAAACCTGCGTTTTTCCGAATTGAAATTGGAAACGTTCATTTTCGGATTTTAAAAAAGAACTGAACTCATTTTTTAAGACACAAACCAAGAAAGTATTTTCATGCAGAGTTACTTTGTTTTCATCATCGAAAGCAAGGTGCGTTATTAAGAACTCATTTGCAATGCGGACTGTTGAATTATGGACTAATTCAAGTGCCTCCACATTTGAAAATCGAATGCGAATATTATTTTCAGAGAACTGGATTTTCATTTTTGAATTAAACCAATCTCGGCTAAGCGTTCATTCAGAAAATCAATTGCTGTAATTGGAGCATAATTCGCAGAGCGTCCGGGGGGTATGCAAGAGGGAAGGCAGTCTAACTTCATTTCCATTCTTGGATGCAAAAAGAATGGAATACTGAATCGGGGTGTGTGCCATTTTTCTTTAGGTGGATTCACAACGCGATGCGTGGTTGACTTAAGCTTATCATTCGTGAGTCTTTCAAGCATGTCGCCAACGTTAACTACAATGTGATCTGGCAAAGCGGTGACAGACACCCATTCATTGTTTTTATTTAAAACTTGAAGACCTTCAGCTGAAGCTCCGATAAGCAACGTAATGAGATTTATATCTTCGTGTTGGCCCGCACGAACTGCGTTCTTAGGCTCAGAAGTAATGGGAGGGTAGTGAATAGGACGAAGAATACTATTTCCGTTGTGAATATGTGAATCGAACCAAGTCTCTTCCAACTTTAAATGCAGTGCAATAGCACGAAGAAGATGTTTGCCTGTATTTTCAAGGTCTTTGTAAGCCTTCATTCCAATTTCGAAAAAAGTTGGAATTTCATCTACGTGCACATTGGCCGGATATTTTTCTTTGATAGGATCATCATCGGTGACTTCTTGACCAAAATGCCAAAATTCTTTCAGGTCACCCGCATTGCTGTCTTTCGCATGTTCTTTTCCAAAGCCAGTATAACCGCGCTGACCAGCTAGTTCTAAACGTTCATATTTTAATTTCGTCTCTATAGGCAAATTGTAAAACGATTCAACCACACGATATAAATTTTCAATGGTTTCATCAGATATGAGTGGGTTCTTGACAGCGACGAAACCAATTTCTTCGTAGGCTGTACCAAGATCTTTGACAAATTGTAATTTTTGCTCTGCTGTGCCGGATAAAAAATGTGCGAGATCCACTGAAGGGATGCCCATGGGTAATTCAGATTGCGACATGATTTGTATTCCTGAAAGGTTTCCTACAAATCTAATTGTATTTTTTGAATAGAGAGTTGAGAATGCTCAGTTTGTAAACTGAACTCCTTCAATTTCTATGATATCTTCCAAAGCAATACATTTATCGCAGGCTGTAAAGGCATATTCTGCGTTGTTCAGTTTTTTAAGAAAAAGTATTTGAGTGAAAATTTGAGTCAGTTTATTTCCTTCTACAAATACCAATCGTGTTTTTTTGTTCATGTTGCATGAATGATTTGAGAACAAATAAAAAGTACTTCAACCATCAGTGTATAAAGCGGATGTTAAGAAAAAGAGAAGGATTAGAAATAAAATTCCAACTTACCTTTGTTTTCTATGTATCCAACTTTATATCATGTTTTTTACGATTGGTTCGGTTTGGACTGGTCGTGGATGAAAATGCTCAATAGCTTTGGTTTTTTTGTGGCATTGGCTTTCATAGCAGCGAATTATACGCTTACGCTTGAGATTAAAAGAAAAGAAGCTTTGGGATTTATCAAAGGAGGAGTGCGTAAGGTTATTCGAGGAGGTGCCCCCAATCTGACAGATATTTTCACAGCTTCACTGTTGTTTTTTATTGTTGGATGGAAGCTTATTTATTTACTCGTAAATGCTTCTGAATTGTTTCAAGACGGGGCTTCACCGCAGGCCATTATCTTTTCATCAAAAGGATATTTCCCGTTGGGAATTCTATTCGCAATTGGATTTGCAGTCTATCGTTACAACAAAGACAAGAAAACACAACTCGACAAGCCAATCATTTCGGAAGAGACATTTTCAGCTACTGAATATACAGGCACCATTACTTTTCTTGCGGCAGTAGGTGGATTTGTAGGTGCCAAAATGTTTCATTTGTTTGAAAATCCCGATGAATTAAAGGCATTTTTTGCTCACCCCAGTTTGAATGGATTCATTGCGGGGCTAACGGTTTATGGCGGCTTAATAGTTGGTACAGTGGTGGTCATTTCATGGGCGAAAATGAAAAAAATTCCACTGCTCGTTTTAAGTGATGCTGCTACACCAGGTATGATGCTAGCTTATGGTATTGGTCGCATGGGATGCCATGTAAGCGGTGATGGTGACTGGGGAGTTGTTAATTCGGCAACGAAACCGAGTTTTCTTTCTTGGCTTCCCGATTGGGCATGGAGTTATGATTACCCAAACAATGTTTTGAATGAAGGAGAACCACTTGTGAACGGTGCCTTTTCAGATTACGGTATGCATTTGGTTCCAGGTGTATTTCCAACTCCGCTCTATGAAATTTTCATGGCTTTCATCATCTTCGGTATTTTGTGGTATATGCGAAAAAAGACAAATATTCCTGGAATAATATCCGGTGCATATTTAATTTTTAATGGAATTGAGCGATTCATGATTGAGAAAATAAGAGTGAACAACGTTTCTACATACTTAGGTGTGAAAATGACACAAGCAGAATTCATTTCAATCTTGTTTATAATCGCTGGATTGGGCTTAGTTGGGTTTCTGTTTTACAGGAGGAAGAAAGAGTTAACTAATTAGTTTTCAAAGATTAAGGAGCGATTGTTAATTTAAAAATGCTTTTTTTATTGCATATTTATAGAAAGTTCGTCATACATTTGTCGCCCGTTCATAAAATAAACTAAAAACGAAACTTATGGCAGTTGAAATTACTGACGCGAATTATGCAGATTTACTAGCAAATTCACAACAACCAGTTATGATTGATTTTTGGGCAGAGTGGTGCGGTCCATGCAAGTTGATTGGTCCAGTAGTTGACGAATTACACGAAGATTACCAAGGAAAAGCAATTATTGGAAAAGTAAACGTGGATCACAATCCTGAGATTAGTGCTCACTTCGGTATTCGAAACATTCCTACTATCATTTTCATTAAAAATGGTGAAATGGTGGATCGTAGTGTAGGAGCAGTGCCCAAGAATGTGTTGACTGAGAAGTTAGATGCGATTCTTTAAACTGTTGATTATTTCAAAGGAAAGGGGCTTTTTTAAGTCCCTTTTTCTTTTACCATATTTATGGTATTGCAGGTTGATGTCCAATTGATGTTTATTTGCAATTGAGAATTAATCTAAATAAGACGCGTGATCAAAAAAAAATACATTTCGGCAGCTTTGTTTTTAGGAGCTATGCATGCTGCCAGCAGCCAAAGCATCATAAAAGATTCTGTAATTATCGGAGCCCCGATGCTTACCATTGAGATTAAAGATTATTATGGTGGTAAAAGTGGAAATATGCCTGCCATTGATGGCGTGAGGGTTCAAGGAGGTAAGAAATCAAATTTTGTCAATATTCAAGCACAAAATGTGGATTTGTCATCAAACAATTCTAGACAGCTTTTCGCACGTATTCCCGGTATTTCAATTTGGGAAAGTGATGGAAGTGGAATCCAAGCAGGAGTTGCAACGCGTGGGTTAAGTCCGAATAGATCATGGGAATTCAATGTGCGACAGAACGGATATGATATATCGTCAGATGTTTTTGGGTATCCAGAGGCCTATTATACCCCACCAGCCGATGCTTTGAAACGCATTGAAGTGATTCGAGGTTCTGCTGCGTTACAATATGGTCCACAGTTCGGTGGGTTATTGAACTATGTGTTTGATGATGCTCCCACGCAGGATGGAACATTGACTAAATTGAGGGAGACTTTTGGTAGTTACGGCTTGTTCAATCATTTTATTTCAACCGGATTAAAAAAAGGTCATTTCTCGCTGTATTCATTTTATCATAGAAGATCAGCAGACGGCTGGCGATCGAACAGTGCTTACACCACTCAAACGGGTTTTGTGAAAATGGGGTATCAGATTCGAAATATATTGCAGATGACTTTGGAGGTGACTCACAGTGATTTTGTAAGTCAACAACCGGGTGGATTAACAGATGCTCAATTCTCAACGAATCCGCAACAGAGTTTCAGAGAACGCAATTGGATGAGTAATCCATGGAATGTAGCCAATTTATCTTTAAGCTATCATCCGAATGAACATTGGTTGATGGAATTGAAAACTTTCGGAATGGTATCGCAGCGCAACAGTGTTGGATTTTTACCCTCTAATGGTATTACCGTGTTGGATGCAGTTGATACGCTAACGAATGAATATTCCGCAAGACAAGTTGATAAAGATGAATACACGAATTGGGGGGCAGAACTTCGTTTACGAAGAGATTACATGCTTTTTAGCAGGAGTCAATCTGTAGTAGCCGGTGCACGCATTTACAACGGAAATACGGATCGTTTTCAAAAAGGAATTGGCACCACGGGACATGATTATGATATGACCATTACAGATGACGGATATAAAAACAGCTATGACTTCAACACACAGAATGCTGCTTTGTTTGCAGAGATTCCAGTATATGTATCGAAGCGTTTTTTGTTTGTTCCTGGAATTCGCTATGAGTTCATTCATGCCAAAACAAGTGGAAGAATGAATTATTCGACTGAGTTGCCCATGCAGGAAAAAACAAGACAGCGGTTTTTATTTGGCTTCGGAGCAGAGTTTCATATCAATGAAAAGAATGAGGTCTATGCCAATGCCTCTCAGGCATACAGGCCAGTACTTTTCAGTGAATTAATGCCTTCTTCAACTTCAGACGTCATTGATCAGAATCTAAAAGAGAGCGCTGGATTAAATATTGATCTTGGAGTTCGAGGAAGTTTGAAGCGTTCACTGCGATATGATTTCAATGTATATCAGATGACCATTGACAATCGCGTAGGGAATTACACCGAGAATGGAGTTCGCTATGTCACCAACATTGGAGCCTCTGAGAGCAAAGGTGTTGAGGCTTATGTAGAATGCGATGTTTTGAAAATTGGAGGTGGAAAACGTCGATTGCCAACTTCTGTTTCCTTATTTGATGGATTGTTTAAAAGAAGCAAGATGAAGATAAACCCGTTCACATTGGAGGTTTTCGGTTCTATTGCTTACAATGAGTCGGAATATACGTCGTGGTCAGATCCCAATTCGGCCAACGACAGAACTGGGAACGCCGTTGAAAATGCACCGAGAAGAATTCAACGTTTTGGAGCAAATGCGAATTGGAAAGGATTCACATTAACGTATCAGTACAATAAAGTGAGCGACTGTTTTTCAGATGCCCTGAATACGGTCACCCCAACTTCGAATGGAAACAATGGGTTAATTCCAGGGTACCATGTAAGTGATGTTTCTTTGGGATACAAGGGCGAAAAAGGAGGTTTTGTTCAAGCAGGAATCAACAACTTGTTCGATGCAAAATACTTCACTCGTCGTGCAGGCGGATACCCCGGACCAGGACTTTTACCTGCAAACGGTAGAACCCTGTTCTTGACCATTGGATTTGATATCAAATAAGCTTACTCAATAATCAATTGACCGGTTCCTTGTTGATCGAAGTCAACTTGGACCGGTTGATTTTTTAAAATCACATTGCCTTTACTTTCAATTTTTACAAAAGCGTATTGTGTTGCTTTTGAGGTTATGGTTTGAAGTGATGAGTTATTGATAAAAACGTAATTACACAATAAATTTTCGCTGTTGATGTGCCCGTAACAATCGTTATACAACTCTGCAACCGCAGTTATACCGGAGAGATATGTATCGCATGCACCGGTTGGTGAATCAACGGCAATGGTATCTGTTATTAAGTTCAAGAAAACTTCTCCGTTGGCGTGTTTGTTTGTCCATTGTAGTTTTTGCGATTGAATAGGCGTGGAGCAATCTACGCGAAATGAACTGAAATTATCTACGTGATGAATGGAGGAGAAGTAGATGGTGACATGAAAAAGTTGGTCGAAGGCGCGAACAAAATTGCACGTGTTCTCATTGGTGATTTTCAATTTGTTGTTTTCAACAGTAGCCGAAATTTTATCAATGAGATTGGCTGGCCCTTCCACAAGTATTCCACAAAAATTGGTGTCAACAAGTGAATAATGAATTTCATGATGCAATTCAAGTTCATTGAATGAGCTTAAAATGCGAAGCTCTTGGCTTGCCTCACCCGCTTGCGTGAAGCAATCGGGTGCCTGTGGTTTATTGCAAGCCATAAACCCAGAAACGCAAAGCGTTAAGGCAAGCCTAGAAACGATACCCAAATCCAATTTCACCATGATCAGCTTTTGCAAAATGTGTTTTTAATCCTATTTGAACAAAGTAATTTCTGTTTTTCGGTGCATGTCGCAAAAAAACACGCTGATAGACAGGCGTTGTCTCTCGCCAGTGATCGCGCAAATAAACACCCTGCTCAATCCGAACCTGCGTGTTCCCAAAGTATTGTATGAAATGCAGCCCTCCACCAAGTTGCATAACCTCAGAGGCATTCGGTATTTCGCCATCTCTATTCTCCATTAAAACCATTAGAGATCGGTTGTAAATTCCTTCCAAACTAAATCCCCAACCGTGTTTCTTTTTATTTCGAATATCATAACCAACAGAAGCCAGCCAAATCGGGTACTTTGGTCCGTAGGGCTCCATAATTTCCTTCCAACCGTTACTTATGGAAAAATTCCAGTGATGAAATGCTGGAAGTATTGCAATGACTATTTCGGGTTCCACCTGTTTTTTGATATGCTGATTTTGCATGCCAAGCGAAATGGCTATGTGATTTGTACCCAAATTAGGCAATTGAAATGCCCCATTGGAGAGATGCGTAATTCTTAATCCCATCACGATCTGTTTCTTTTCAGTTGCAAACAACTGCTGCTCAAAAGCGAGGGACAATGCCGCGTTGAGATGCGAACCCAATACGGGCGATTGATAATTTGAATTTAGATCCCATGTCTTGCTGGTATAACCAATTCCAAATCCCAATGAAAAAAACTTTCGAGTCTTTAAATCGCTTGGTTTGCGTCCTTTGTACACCGGAAATTTATTCCAAAAACTCAACGTCATTTGGTTTCCCAGGTAATCTGGACTGCCTGTTCGAATAACTGAGAAATCAATTCCTTGATACGGATTACAATATGCTCTTGAGTAGGACCTCTTTTCAACACGCTTCACCAGTTGAACAGAACCTGCCAAGCTATGCGATTGAATTAAAGGATCCATCAAATCATGATGCGGCGCAATAAATCCCCGTTGCAACTGACCATGAATTTGCCATTGTGCATGGATGCTTGTGATACAGAAACAAAAACATACCAAGGAAATGGTTTTCATCACAAATTCTCTTTCAAAAAGTTTGTCATCTTTGAGAATAAATGCAAGCGAGTGTTACCTCCGTAAATGCCATGGTCTTTATTCGGATAAACGAAAAAATCAAATGGCTTGTTGGCATTAACAAGTGCCGTTACCATATCCATTGAATTTTGAACATGCACATTGTCATCAGCACTTCCATGTACCAAAAGAAATTTCCCCTTTAAACTTTTCGCAAAGTTGATTGGCGAATTGTTCTCGTATCCACCGCTGTTTTCTTTTGGGGTGCGCAAATAGCGCTCAGTGTATACGCTATCGTAGTATTTCCAATTGGTAACAGGAGCAACAGCAATTCCAGCCTTATAGAAATCTGCACCTTTGGTCATGCACAACGAAGTCATGTATCCGCCATAACTCCATCCTTGAATGCCAATTCGGCCAGCGTCAATGTATGCTTGCTGCCCCAAGTATTTTGCAAAGTCAATAAAGTCATTGGTTTCATTTTTCCCAAGATTCATGTATGTGCTGTGTTTGAAATCGCGACCACGATATTGTGTTCCTCGCGGATCACAGCTAACAACAATGTATCCCTCCTGACAAAGCAGTTGATACCAAAGGTAATTTCTTCCACCATAACTATCTAAAACGGTATTGCTTCCCGGACCGCCGTATATGGCCACCAATACAGGGTATTTCTTGTTTTGATCGAAATTGGCTG
>JBJTWB010000262.1:0-2795 GCA_046081505.1 Bacteroidota bacterium
TTGCTTTATGGGCTTTCTTTATTCCCATTTGGAACGTTGGGGCCTCTATTGCCATGGGGTTATTATTTTTCGCAACAATTATCGTTTCTATTAAAACAAAAAAATACCCGTCTTTAACAAAATCAAAATTTTTCATTCTTCTTCTTCTTTCAATTCTATCTTCAACTGCTTTTCATTTTGACTCGGTTGTTTTTAACGAAGTAAAAACCATTTTACCATTTTGTATAGCACCTCTCCTATTTTCTGCTTCACATTCATTGACAACAAATGAAACAAAATTCATTTGGAACGCATTGGCTGCAGGAGTTGTAATCTCTCTCATTGCATCTATTACTTATGGGTTAATTCACTATCCTTTAGCTGATCCACGTAAAGCCTCTTTCCTTATCTCACACATACGGCTGTCAATAGTTGCTTCTGTATTGTTCTTTCATACATTATCTGATAAACAATTCAATCGTTTAGTTCCATTCCTTCTATGTACTCTAGGCCTATTCTTCTTGTACATAACAGCAACAATAAGTGGTCTTCTCTTCTTTCTTATTGGTGGTATTACGTATCTCATATTATTGAAAAAGTTCCGTTTTCTCTTTGTGTTATTTATTCCGCCTATTGTTGTACTCATTTATCTTTTTCCCTTCTATTATCAAGCATCACCAAAACCAACTTGTCAAAATAATGAAACCCTAAAGGGTGAAACGTATACAATCAATAATTCACCCTTCTTTTCGGAAAATGGATTTCTCACCTATTCTTGTTTGGCTGAAGAAGAATTAAAAGAATCTTGGCATCAACGAACTGGAACTAACATTGAAGGTTTAGACGACCGAAATCAACCCCTCAAACAAACCACAATACGGTATCTAACAAGCAAAGGGTTGTCTAAAGATGCAAGCGGTGTTTTTGCACTGAATGATCTTGATATTCAAAATATCAAATCCGGATATACCAATTACCTCGAAGTGAATTGGAACGCTCTTGAAAAAAGGGTGTATCAAATTCATTTTGAATACACCAATTTCCAAAGTGGTGGCAAGTCGGTTGGACATTCTATTTTCCAACGATTTTATTTAATGGATATCACAAAAAATATTTTACTCCGTCAACCACTGGGTGGCATAGGTGTTACAAATACCCGTACTCAATTTGAAGAAGAATACGGTAAATTAGAAATAGCAAGTGAAAACATGCCAAAACAGCCACACAATCAATTCTTGACACTTTGGTTGAACAGTGGTGTGTTAACTCTTATTTTCTTTTTAATGCTCTTAATTGGCTTATTTCAACAATTAAAAGATAATATTCATGTGGTTGGAGCGTCGTGCTTTTTGGTCATATTCATCGCCTCTTGCTTCACAGAAGATACACTCAACACGCAACCAGGGGTGGGTATTTCCACCCTATTCATTATTTTATTTTTTTTCCTACACTCTACTGAGCAGAAAGTTTCAGGCGCTCTGGAGCATTCGCAATCTCCCAAGCTGTAGAAAAAATAAGCTGAGCAATATTGGTCATTTTTCCATACAGTATTTTTTCAGCGTCATCACCTGGTTTATGGTAATCTTCATGCACGCCACTGAAATAAAAGATGACAGGAATATTGTTTTTTGCAAAATTGTAATGATCTGATCTGTAGTAAAATTGGTTTGGGTCATCTTCCGAATTGAAGGTATAGTCTAACTTAATATTCTTCGTTTGTTTATTCACCTCTTCAGAAATTCTATGCAAATCCATACTTAATCGATCACTTCCTATCAAATAAATATAGTTGCTATCTTTCTCATGTGTTTCATCTACACGACCAATCATATCAATGTTTAAATCGCAAATAGTGTTAGATAAGGGGTATACGGGATGGCGCGTATAATAGTCGCTTCCAAATAAACCTTTTTCTTCTCCACTAACGTGTAATATGAGAATGCTGCGTTTGGGGCCATTCCCTTCTTTTTTTGCTTGAATAAAGGCTTCGCCAATTTCCATAGCACTTACGGTACCTGATCCATCATCATCTGCACCGTTATTTATTTCTCCATTCACAATTCCAATGTGATCATAGTGGGCTGAAATAACCACAATCTCCTTCTTTAGCTTTTCGTCAGATCCCTCAATAAAAGCCAAAACATTCTCACTGCTTACAATTTCGTCAGAAACATTAATTTGTAGTTCTCCTTGAACTTCACTGATCTTATTGTCCTTCTTTCTCCTTTTCTTTGGGACACCATTCAACCAGAGATCTGCTGTTTCTTTCGAAATAAATATTAAAGGAATACCCGAGGCTAATTGTTGATTATCATCTTCAATTAACTCCATTCTCTCAGATTCCAACCAAAACTTAATACGTGGTAAAAACTTCTTATAATCTTCTCTTAAAATAGCAATCGCTTTAGCCCCATGATTTTTAGCGGCATTCAATTTCAATGCTGGATCATAACTCCAATCTGTTAATTTCTCACCATCAGTTGAAAGCAATGAACGAACACCTTTTTTATCCAACGGCTCTCCATCACGCACAACCACTAAAGCATCCTTTACATCCGTTTTTGCATAATCATTATATACATCTCCAGCATCAATTCCATATCCCACAAAAATGATTTTAGAAAACACTGTCTTACCCTCTAATCCCTCTGCATCTAAACAAAATAGATCCTTATCAGCACTAAATGTTTTTCCATTCGATAACGTAACGGTAGTAGAATTTAGTTTTCTTTTTCTCAATGGAAAACTCTGTTGTTGAACACCATTTAAAGATCCAGAAACCAAACCTTGTTGGTTATAATATGATTCCAAAAAAG
>JBJTWB010000263.1:0-1925 GCA_046081505.1 Bacteroidota bacterium
ATTGAGAAAAGAAGCAATGCTGTAAAAATCTTAACAGAGAATCAGGAGTTTTTGGCAGAACTGCGATTGCATTTGAACGGCCTTGGAGATACTGAAAGGTTGGCTTCCAAAGTGGCAACCACGCGAATAAATCCAAGAGAACTACTGCAATTGGCGAAGGCAATGAACACCAGTAACGCCATTCAGCAATTGATAAAAGACAAAAACTTTCCTGCGTTATTTCATTGGGTAAAAGATTTGGTAGAACTTGAACCTTGGGTGAATGAAATAATGAACACTTTGAATCCAGATGCCCCCATTGCTCTGAATAAAGGTGAGGTCATAGCAAAAGGGGTGAATGCAGAGCTCGATGAGCTAAGACAACTGCAGCAAAATGGGAAAGATTTTTTACAAAAAATACAAGAAAGAGAAAGTGAAAGAACCGGAATTCCTTCACTGAAAATAGCTTTTAATAATGTCTTTGGCTATTATTTGGAAGTTCGCAACACGCACAAGGATAAAGTGCCACCCGAATGGATTCGCAAGCAAACCGTAACGCAAGCAGAGCGATACATAACGCCAGAGTTGAAAGAATACGAAGCCAAAATTACCGGAGCCGAAGAACGCATTGCAATTTTAGAAGGTCAATTGTATGTTGAGCTCATAGCTCAAACCTTACAAAAACTCAAAGAAATTCAACAAAACGCTCGAGGTCTTGCGGAACTAGATGTACTGAATTCATTAGCCCAGGTAGCTATTTCGAACACCTATGTGCAACCGCAGTGGTCTTCAGAAAGCAGAATAGAAATTGAACAGGGAAGACACCCCATCATAGAGTTGAGATTACCACCCAATGAGCCGTATGTTCCAAATAATATTGTTTTAGACGGAAAGGAACAACAAATTATGATGATTACCGGCCCGAATATGAGTGGTAAGTCTGCCGTATTGAGACAAACGGCACTCATTGTTATTATGGCTCAGCTCGGCTCTTTTGTACCCGCAAAAGCAGCTCGTCTTGGGGTTTTTGATAAAGTCTTTACTCGCGTTGGTGCATCAGATAATATGGCAGCAGGTGAGTCTACCTTCATGGTGGAAATGAATGAGACAGCAAGTATTTTGAATAATTTAAGTGATCGAAGTTTAATTCTACTTGATGAAATAGGAAGAGGAACTTCCACCTATGATGGTGTCTCCATTGCATGGGCAATAGCCGAATACATTCATGAGCAAAATGAAATTCGACCTAAAACATTATTTGCAACGCACTATCATGAGCTCAATGAAATGTCTGAACGTTTTAAACGAATAAAAAATTTTCATGTAAGCATTTCAGAAAAAGGCGGGAAAATAACGTTTAAGCGAACGCTTTTAGAAGGTGGTAGCAACCACAGTTTTGGAATTCATGTGGCCCAATTGGCTGGTATGCCGAAGCAGGTTGTACAACGAGCAGATCTAATTTTAAAGGATCTGGAATCACGCAGGGGAGAGTCTGAAACACCAACGAGACTCGAAAAAAGTACAGGTGAAAAAATGCAATTGAGCTTTTTTCAGTTAGATGATCCAACCTTGGAAAGCATTAGAGAAGAATTGAAACGCGTAGACGTAAACAATTTAACTCCAGTAGAGGCATTGTTGAAATTAAATGAGATTAAAAAATTAGTGGGTCAATAACCATTATCTTTGAATAAAGACAGAAAAAAAAATCGTATGGGATGTTCAAGTTGTAGTTCGAAAGGAGGAGTGCCAGCCGGTTGTCAGAGTAACGGTTCATGCGGAACTTGTGGTTGTTCGCGAATGGAAGTGTTCGATTGGTTAGCAGGAGTGCCACTTCCAGAAGGTCAAAAACCTTTTGATGTTGCAGAATTGCGTTTTAAAAACGGACGTAAAGGTTATTACCGTAAAGGAGCCATGGACTTATATCAGGGCGATGTAGTAGTTGTTGA
>JBJTWB010000264.1:0-778 GCA_046081505.1 Bacteroidota bacterium
CCCTTGAAGAACGGGAAGTTTATTAAACCGTTGTTCCAATCTTAGCCTTGTGATTAACTCAATTCTTCCCGCTTGACTTATAAATTGCACTTGCTCCCAAATTCTATTTTCCGGAAAAGCACATTTAACAGGAAAAACGCCATACTGAGAAGTATTCACGAAACAATAACCCACTGTTGCAAACGCATTTGATGTAAAATGAAAATTCAATCCTCCACGTAATAGCATTTGCTGGGGTTTAAGAACTATATCGTTTCTACGAAACTGTAACTCTAGATGAACTCCAATTTTTTCTGAAATTTTGTGGTCTCCAAAATACATGAACCAACCATTGTTGTTGCTTTTCATGTTACGAAGTTGAATTTGTGCTTGTAGCTGCGTCAACAACAAGATTAGGCAAGTCACTATTAAAATTATTTTTTTCATTTTTATTTCCTTAACTTGATCGTTCAGCAACATCATGCGTCTTTCCAATATACGGACCCATGAAAATTCGAGAATATATTCGAACCAATGCCAAACCATCTATGATTAAACTTATACTTACAAGAAGAGAAAGGAAAATTTGATCCTCATGTATATGCGAAAAAATCAAGTCTTCTCCTATAAAGGTTGGAGTAATTGGAAAACCAGAGACCGCCAAACTACACAATAAAAACAAAAATCCCAGTTTTGGATATTTAAAACCAAAACCATAAAAATTATTGAGTTCTAGACGTCCTTCAAAACGAGATATTTTTGAAATTATCAAATAACCAAAAAATCCCGCAGCAATTAC
>JBJTWB010000265.1:0-14399 GCA_046081505.1 Bacteroidota bacterium
CTGGGAAACCACCCTTTATGAGTTCAACACTTTTAAGTGCATCACCATTGAAAATGGAAAAGAATCCGAAAAGGTGATTGGCATTATACACTGCTGCATCATCAAGTATAATTAAGTTTTGATCTGGACCACCACCACGAACATAAAATCCAGAACTTCCTTCACTTCCTTTTTGTACCCCCGGCAGCAATTGAATCACTTTCAATACATCTTTTTCCCCAAGTAATGCAGGTATTTTTTTTATTTGATCTATTGGAATTTCAATGCTGCTCATTTGCGTTTCCTCAACTACGTTGGTGGTTTTTTCTCCTTCGATGACTACCGTTCTTAAATCGAATTTTACCTTTAAAAGTTCAATGTTGTTTCTGGGTTGATTTGAATTGAGCTGTATTTCTTTAGGCTCATATCCCATGAACTGTATAATTATTTTTGTAGCGGTGTTGGGAAGTGTGAGAGAATAAAATCCGTAGTTATTGCTGCTTGTGCCCTCATTTGTTTCAGGACAAAAAACCAAAACGCCAGGTAGCGTTTCGCCACTTTCAGCTTCTGTAATTAATCCGCTGTATGTGATTTTCTGTGCAGAAAGTTGAATTGTAAATAAAACAAGAAAAAGAGAAATGTATATTTTCATAGGTGTAAGATCGCACAAACAACGCAGTTTTTCACGTTTCAGTGCCTTGGTATTTCATTTTTTATTTAGACGATTCGGTGGCGAGTATGTTACAGGCTTTGAGTATAATTTGGTCCAGTTTCACTGCTGAAACGTGTGTTATGAATGCCTGAAAATCCAAAGCAGCATGTTCATTTGCGGTATCTGAAATGATTCGAATAACGGCAAATGGCAAGTGATGTTCAAAACAAACTTGTGCCACGGCTGCACCTTCCATTTCAACACAAAGCACCTCCGGAAATGCTTGTATTACTTGGTTTTTCTGTGATTCCGAATTGAAAAATTGATCGCCACTCGCAATTAATCCGTGTTGAGGTTCGAAATTCAAGGAACAACAAGCAGCGTTTAGAATATCATTTAAGAAGCTACTGGTTTCAATGTGCGTTTTTCCCAATAATGGAATTTCAAACTGAGGCATGAAAGGTCTGGCATCAAGATCATGTTGTACCAATGACTGGGCAAGTATGACATCGGCTAATTTCAAATTGGGATTTAAAGCACCTGCTACACCGGAAAAAATGAGATGGGTAATTTGAAATTGGTGAATCAAGGTTGCGGCGGTCGAAGCCGCCGCAACCTTGCCCCACCGAGAAAAAACCACTACTACCTCTACATTATTTATTCTTCCACTAATGTACTTACGCAGTCCCAACTCGGTTGTCTCAGCATTTTCAATTTGAGGAAGTAATCCTTCAATTTCTTCAGGCATGGCGCCCATTATTCCCAATCGTATCATACTTCTTATAACAATAAAATTAACGCCAAAACGCACAAAACAAGTCCTTGAATTTTTCTTCGATTTAATTTTTCAGAGAAAAGCCAAAGTGCTCCCAAAGCGCTTAAAATAAGAACTCCAAGATTGTTTACTGGAAGAATCACATGCTCAGGAAGCCATCCGCTATTGTACAATTCAATTAAAAAAAAGATACTTCCATAATTGACAAGACCAAGAACAATTCCAGTCAGTAGTTCTTTTTTTGGGAAAGGTTTTTTGTTTATAATCAATCCATACGCAAGTATAACAAGTCCTATAAGGCCTGCTCCAAAAAAGGGCATGCATGTAAACAATGCTCGTTCATTGTCATTCGCTGTGAATCTCCGAAAAAAGGCAATGCTAAAATCAACCGCGGTGCTTCCCAATAGTAAGAAAATAGGGTAGGTGAGCATGCTCCATTTAAATCGTGTTCTTCCGTCTACACTAAAAAAATACAAGCCGGCCATGGCAATTACCAAGGCCAAAATAGTTACCCAAGTGAGGGTGCACAATCCAACAAGAGAGAGCAAGACCACACCAAGAACAAGAGACATTTTAGAACTTAATGTTGCCAAGGCTATACCTGCTTTTCGGGCTGTAACGGCCATGAAATAAAACACGGAAATAAACAAAGGCCCCATGGCTATTCCAGCAATACTCCAAACCGGAAATGTAAGACTGCTTTCCACGGCCAATTTCAAATCGGAAACCAAGAAAATACCACATCCGAAAGCCACAACATAATTGAAGACGATGGTTTCAAAAATCCGAGCTTCAATTTTTTCGAAGTATTTAAAAAGCCAATACAACGCGGCATTGGTTAACATGCTTAAGAGTAAAAAGATCATATGTTGCGAGTGACTTGAAGTAAATCATTTTCAACTGAGGTCTCATGCATGAACAATCCGCTTTGAACCGGTGCTTTCAAACCTTTATTGAGATTTTTATCTGACGTGAAAACACGCATTTCGTCCCACAAATTGGATTCAATGAAACTGGTCAAAATTCCACTTCCACCTTCCACCAAAACACTTTGAATGTTGCGTTGATGCAAGGCCGAAAGCCAAGCCAAAGGACCGCTTGATTCAAGATGAAGGAGTTCGCATGAATAACGCGGAGAAACTCCTTTGCCTACCAAAGCTATAGTGGGGGCCTCTGTATTAAAAATATTCAATTCTTCCGGTAAACAGCCACGTTCATCAACAACAATACGAATGGGAGAAGGTCCGTTGGCCAAACGCACTGTTAAATGCGGATTGTCATTCAAAGCTGTAGTTGGTCCAATGAGTATAGCTGGCTCCAAAGCGCGCCATTGATGAACCAATTGTCTCGATGCATGCGAAGAGATGGCATAAGATCCCTTGTCATTCGCTTCTCGTTCAATGTCCATGAATTTGTCTGCACTTTGTGCCCATTTTAGAATGATATACGGACGCTGTTTCTGATGGAAAGTGTAAAAGCGACGATTCAAATACATGCATTCTTCTTCCAAAACACCAACAGTTACATCTACTCCAGCATCTCTCAATTGCTTTATTCCTTTCCCGTTCACAGCAAGAAAAGGATCTTGAGAGCCAACAACCACTCGTGGAATTCCTTTTTCAAGAATTAAATTTGAACACGGTGGCGTTTTTCCGTAATGTGCGCACGGTTCTAAATTCACATACAAGGTAGAGTCCTTTAACAAAGCTTCGTTTTCTACGAATGAAATGGCTTCAACTTCAGCGTGTGCTTGACCATATGCGGTATGGAAACCTTTTCCAATGACTTCGTTGTTGTGAACAATTACGCAGCCCACAAGTGGATTTGGAGCAACGTGACCAAGCCCCATCCGAGCCAAGTCCAAAGCCATCTCCATGTATGTTTCGTGATTCATTCTTCTGCGTCTAGTTTTGAAGCTATGGCCTGGGCAGCAATCCATGCTGTTGTCCATGCGTTTTGAAAATTATATCCTCCGGTAACTGCATCAATATTCAAAACTTCACCTGCAAAGTACCAATTATTCTGCAGTTTGTGTTCCATGGTTGTGAATTGAATGTGTTTTAAATCAACTCCACCTGCTGTAACAAATTCATCTTTAAAGGTAGATTTTCCATTTACCACGTATTGGTTTTTACACAAGCTATTGGCCAATTGCAGCAGATGAGCGTTTGATAAGTTTGCCCATTCTACATGAGGTATGTTTGACTGATCTAATATGAAGGACCACAACCGACTTGGTATTCCATAAAGGGTGTGTGATGCGGGCAACTGTTTGGGTTTGCTCATGCGAATTTCTTTCAGCTGCTCGAATGTTACTTCCACGTCTTGACCAATCCAATTGATTTCAATTTGAAAATGATAACCTTCACTGGCGAGGGCAAGAGCTGCATGCGAAGACAACTTCAAAACTGCTGGTCCGCTAATTCCCCAATGTGTAATAAGTAAGGGTCCACAAGCACTGAATTCAGTATTTAAAATGGTTACCTCGGCCTGAGGCATGGAGATTCCAGATAAGGCATTTAAATTTTTGTTGGCTATGTTGAAGGTGAATAACGACGGAACCCTTGGCACACAGGGAATACCGTGTTGTTCTAATTCTTTCCACATTAACTCACTGGCCCCGGTTGCGAACAAAACGGCATGAGCCTGTGAGAGTTCTTCCCAGGACCATTCGTACTGATAATGTACTTCTACACCAAGCTTATCAGCTTCATTTATAAAACAATCAATGATGGTTTGCGATGAATTTGAACTTGGGAAAATACGTCCATCTTCTTCAATGTGGGTTTCAACTCCGCGTTCTGCAAGCCATTGCAACATGTCTCCTGGTTGAAAATGATGCAGCGGGCCCAACAATTCTTTTTTGCCGCGCGGATACGCCTCAATTAATTCTTTTGGAACAAAGCAAGCGTGAGTAACATTGCATCTTCCGCCACCGCTTATTTTCACTTTCGATAGTCCTTGCTTGGCCTTTTCAAAAATGTGCACGTTCACCGATGGAATAAGCGATTTTATTCGCAAAGCGGCAAAGAATCCTGCAGCACCGGCACCAATAACAAACACATCTTTTGACATGGTGCAAAGGTACATTACAAGGTTGTAGAAATTTCCTTTTGCCTTTTGAATAGATGAACCTTTGTACCAACATTTAAAAACAAAACAATTAAATCAACATGGAAACAAAAAACGCCACCTATTACCACCTGATCCTAGACAAAAGTGGAAGCATGAATTCACATTACAATGAAACCTTGGAAGGATTGAATGAAAAGCTACTTTCCATTCAGAACATTCAAAAGCGCAACCCCGAAATTCCAATTTATGTATCGCTTACCTTATTTTCCGATTCTCCAGAATTGGTCTTTGAGAATGTACCTGCAAGTGAACTTCAACCTTTAACCAAAACTGACTATGTGTTGGACGGAATGACAGGTCTACTTGATGCCGTTGGAACCGTTGTTAATCGCATGGAATACCTCTTAAATAGGCAGATTCGCGAGAACAATGCCAATGCCATGGTTGTCATTTTTACAGATGGTATGGAAAATGCTTCACGCATGTACACCTATGAGCAAGTAGGGGCAAAGATAAAAGCGTTAGAAGAATCGAACCGTTGGTCCTTTGCCTTTGTTGGTGCTGATATGGACGCATGGAGCGCTGCTAGACGTCTTAACTTTGAACAAAGCAAAGTCTATTCATCACGCAAGAGTAACGTAAAAGAAACCATGGAATTCATGTCGCATGCACTCGAGAATAGTGTTAAATTGAAAAAGGAAAATAAAATTTGGAAGGGGTTTTAATCAACCCTTTTCAATTCTAAATGTACATGAACCCAGACAGATGAAAATTCACCTCATAAAATCCAAAGAAGTCAGTACAGAATGGTACAATGAATTGGTGCGCTATCTGCAATCCTTCCAAGGGCCCCTGCAGTTTGTGCCCTCTGATGAAGTGCCTTCATTTGAATTTGATGAGGAAGAAGAAGAAGTGGATTGGAGTGATCAGAAGAAGGAAGTTCGTTATCCAGATGCTCCCGTTGTGCAGCACTCGGCACCAAAATTTGACATGTTGGAGAGTCCGATATACAATATGTCGAGGCCTGAGAGAACAGCTCGGTTGAAATGGAAAAAAATATTCTCAATCATTGATGTTTTTCGGAAAAAGCAAGATGTGGGTGAAGCTGAATTTACTTCTTTGATTTCCGATTTAGGGAATGAGCACAATTGGTTTTCGGTTCCAGATTTACGCGGACAACGCAATTATTACGTGCAGTCTTCAGGATGGGGATATTATGTTGAGAGTGATGCACGTTTTCCGGTGGCTTATTCTGTGGTAACGAATGTGCTTCGACATTTAATGATTGATAATGTGAAAGATTTGGAGCAGTTGATTCACATGCAGCCCAAGGGATGTATGAATGATTTCAATGCAGATAAGCAAGAAGTTGTTTTGAAATTACGCACGGCAGATTTGTGTCCGACTTGCACGCAGGTCATAAAGGACAGGCACATTGATCACATGTTGGTGGCTCAGATTTTTGAAATCATGGAGTCCATTCGATCGAATGTCTTGTTTCGTGAACGTTTTGAAATTACGAAGCGGGCCAGTCGCATTTTGGTAAATAGTGGACCAAAGAAAAGAATATTTTTCACCGATTTACCCAATTGTGAATTGCGCTTGACACCGCTGGAGAAAACTGTGTTTTTATTTTTCTTGCGTCATGAAGCGGGAGTCTCATTCAATGAAATGGATGCATTTGAAAAGGAGCTTTTTGAAATTTATTCAGAGTTAAATCCGAATATGGAGGAAGCCAAAGCATGGAAGAGTATTCGTCAGATGGTGAATCCGCAGACCGAGAATTCTTTGAATGAGAAAATATCTAAGATTAAGAATAAGATCATTCAATTGGTGGGCGATGAGATGAGCGAGTTTTACGTCATTTCTGGAAACCGAAATGAAAAAAAACGAATAGGTTTAGATCGAAGTCTTGTTAGTTTTGGGTAATTCCCTCACCATACAATATGTGTTAAATCCTGAAACGGTTCGAACCTCTTTCACCCGAAATCCAATGCGCTCATAAACGCGTTTGTTTTTTTCGATGGTCGTTTCAATGAGTATGGGAAGTTGCTTTTCTTGTTGAAACCCAAAGAGCGCATTGCGCAGTTCAAAGATGGCTTGAGAGCCTCTAGCTTCTTTTCGAACTGCGAGGTAAGAACAGTGAATGAAATTTTCATATTGGGAATGAAAGGCTTTTACTTCTCTTTTCCTAGTCAGTACACGAGACGTGCGCAAAGGGCCAATAGCAAACAAGATTAAAAAGAATTTCGTGAACCAATTGGCTTCTTTTTTCTTTTGGTTTTCAAAAAAGCAAATGATGCCACTTTGAGTTGAGTCGAGGTAAATGCCCTCATTTCTCTCTGCTTCTGACAAGAGATAGCGGGCCACAAAGTATATCTTTAAACGAGAGAAACCCTTGTTGCCAATGGTGAATAAGACCGATCTGTTGTCAACAAGGGTTTCTTTTAATAATTCGAAAGCACTAGGCATTCCAAGGATACGTATAATCTTTTGGTGTTACAAAGGTCTCTTTAATTGTGCGCGGAGAAACCCAACGTAAGAGATTCAAATAAGACCCCGCTTTATCATTTGTTCCGCTGCCTCTTCCGCCCCCAAAGGGTTGCTGTCCAACAACGGCCCCTGTAGGTTTGTCATTGATATAAAAATTACCGGCTGCATTCTCAAGAACGCGCATGGCTTGATCAATGGCATATCTGTCTTTTGAAATCACAGCTCCCGTTAAGGCATACTCACTTGTGGCATTGACTAAGTGCAAGGTGTCTGCCCAATTCTCATCTTCGTATACATACAATGTAACAACGGGGCCGAAAATTTCTTCTTCCATGGTTCTGAAATGCGGATTTGTAGTGACTACAACGGTGGGATGAATGAAATACCCCACTGAATCATCATACGTTCCGCCTGCAATAATTTCAGCGTCGGTCTGTGTTTTCACGAAGTCAATGTATCCCGCAATTTTATCGAAAGCTCGCTTATCAATTACGGCATTCACGAAATGAGTAAAATCTTCTGGTGACCCAACTGTAATGCGTTTCAAATCGGAAACAATCTTTTCTTTCACTCGAGGCCACATTGAGGCTGGAATATACGCTCTACTGGCAGCAGAGCACTTCTGTCCTTGAAATTCAAATGCTCCTCGAATAATGGCCGTAGCCACTTCCTCGGCATTCGCAGATGGATGAGCAACCACGAAGTCTTTTCCTCCCGTTTCACCAACTATACGCGGATAGGTTCTGTAACGATCTAAATTGCTTCCAATTTCTTTCCACAAGTGTTTGAAAACGGCGGTCGATCCAGTGAAATGCAAACCTGCAAAATCGCGATGCGAAAAAATAACATCTCCGGCCACTGGTCCATCCACAGTAATCATGGTAATTACGCCTTCAGGTAATCCCGCTTCTTCAAAAAGTTCCATGATCACATGTGCACTATACACTTGCGTGTCTGAAGGTTTCCAAACGCATACATTGCCCATCATGACTGCCGAAGCAGGTAAATTTCCTGCAATAGCGGTGAAATTGAATGGCGTTATAGCGAATACAAATCCTTCCAAAGGTCGATATTCCAATCTATTCCACATGCCAGGTTGTGAGTCCGGTTGCTCTTTGTAAATCTGTTGCATGTAGTATACATTGAATCGCAAGAAATCTACAAATTCACAAGCAGCATCGATCTCCGCTTGATGTGCGTTTTTTCCTTGACCCAACATAGTCGCTGCGTTCATTCGATCGCGATAGGGGCCTGCGAGCAAATCAGCAGCTTTCAAAAAGATGGCGGCTCTATGTTCCCAAGGTAATGCGGCCCAACGTTCTTTGGCCGCCAATGAAGTTTCAATGGCTTGTTGCACGTGTGCGGAAGTTCCACGATTCAAAAAACCAAGTGTTTTCTTATGGTCTTGTGGAGAAACCAATGGAAGCTTCTCTTGTGTGCGTACATGCTCTGACCCAATGTACATGGGAACATCAATTGGGTCTTGGTTATACATTTTTTGATACATGGCAAGCAATGACGCTCGCTCTGCGCTTCCTGGCGCATATCCTTTTACCGGTTCATTGACAGGTTTCGGAACGTTGAAAAATCCTTTCGGCATGATTTATTTTTTTGGCGCAAGAAATCCGAAGTTCTTACTGTAGTTTAACATTTGTTCTGAAAAGCTCTTTGCGTACGTGACTTTAACGTCAACAATATTTCCTTTTTTATCCTTCACAGGTTCAAGTATTGGATTTACGAATCCATTGTAAGGAGGAATATTTAATGTTTCTGATCGTCTCAATACTTCTTCGTGAAGTGCTAATTCAACTTTTTTACCGTAACCGTCGGCAAGTTTTTTTGCAGCGGCATAATCGCCCTGAGAAGTAATGCGTTGAACTTCGCGAAGCAATTCACCAACAAGTGCTCGCATGCGTTCGTAGTTGTTGATATTGAAATAGGTCTTGCCGTTTCGAACCTCTCTTGAAATGACATTTTCATTAGCACCGTGCTCAATAAGCCAGTTGCTAATCCATGCACGATTTCTCATGTGAGCTTCTTCAATTTCTTCACCTAATTTTAATCGGCGAAGTTGAACGGTCATGGCATTACGTATGTACCCGTCATACTCTGCTTTGCCCACCTCTAGGCTTTCCATGAGACCCAGTTCAACCAATTTCGGATCCATGACATAATACAGGGCTACCAGGTCTGCTCTTCCTTCTTCAATGGTAGAGGCAAACTCTTTTAAAGTTTGTGAACTCGCAGCAACGTTTGTTTCCAATTGACCGCTGGCATGTCCAATGACCTCGTGCATGGCGGTGTGCATTTTTCCTGCAAGAGCTCCGTATTTCTCAGCACGAGCAATCTCTTCTTCGTCATTGGCAAACTCTTTCAAAAGACCTGAGCCGCCCGCATTGTTTGCAGCATCTTCAATGTTCCCCAAACTCACGCTTTTCGAACCGTGCATGGCGCGTATCCATTGTGCATTCGGAAGATTCACGCCAATTGGAGTAGACGGAGAGGCATCGCCCGCTTCACCTGCAACATTGACCACTTTGTAAGTAATTCCTTTCACTTCTTTTTTCTTGTGTTCGGCCATAATTGGAGAATTATCTTCGAACCACTGCGCATTTTGCATCATGACCTTCATTCGGTCACTTGCTTCGAAGTCATTGATTTCTACAATGGCCTCAAAAGATCCACGCTTCCCAATGGGGTCGTTGTAAACTTCCACAAATCCATGAATAAAATCAATGTCACCCTCAGTGGCATTCACCCATTGAATATTAAAATCGTCCCACGTGCGAAGGTCACCGGTTGTATAGAATTCAATGAGTTTTCTCAAGGCCACCGCTTGCTTGTCATTTTCTGCAACGGTTACCGCTTTTTCCAACCACAGACAAACTTGTTCAAGCGCAGCGCTGTATTTTCCTCCCACCCGATAAACGTCTTCTACAATAACACCATTCTCTTTTCTGAGATTGGCGTTGATACCATAAGACAATGGAGCACGATCGCCTGGCAATTCTTTTGAAGCATAAAAATCAAAGGCCTCTTGGGTTGTGACACCCTCATAGAAATTGACCGATGAGTTTTCAATAAGGCCTTTAGCAGCATCTTTTTCTACTTTTCTACTCGCAAAAGTGGGGTCGAATAACACGCTCAACATTTCTTCAGAGACACTGGTTTGTGTTTGTTGACAGAGATTAAAAAAATAATCTTTCGAGAATTGAGGATGATGCTTCATGTTGCTGTAGTGGTGATGTATACCGTTGCTCATCCAAATCTGTTTGAGATACGTTTCAAAATACAGCCATTCTGTGGTGGATTTATCGCCAGTAAATGTGGTGTATATTTTTTCAAGCGTAGCGCGTACTTCAAGATTGTACTTGCAATTTTGATCCCACATGATGTCTCTTCCCGCTAAACCGGCCATGGTTAAATAGTACACCAATTCTTTTTGCTTCGGAGTTAAGCGATCGAATCCTTCAAGTTTATAACGCAATATGCGGATATCTGCAAACCGGTCCACCTCATATTCAAAGGGTACATTGGCTTCTTGCATTTGCTGATCATTGCGTTGTGTAAGATCTTTAAATTGGAAATAGCACCAAGCCATTAAGCCCAATGCAACGAAAGCGAGAAATACTTTTTTCATTGAAATGAATTTTCGGTTACGAAGATAAGAAGCATACCTTTGTGGAATGAACTTCGAGGAATTAAAGTTAACCAGGCAATTTTTAGACGCTGTTTCAGATGCCGGATACACGCAAGCAACTGAAATACAGCAAAAGGCCATACCTCGAATTCTAGCAGGTCAAGATTTAATAGGCATAGCGCAAACCGGTACTGGAAAGACGGCCGCTTACGTTCTTCCCATCTTGCAAACGTTGAAGTATCCTCAAGGCAATGAACCACGTGCACTCATTTTAGTTCCGACCAAAGAACTTGTGGTTCAGGTAGCAGAACAAGTTGAGAAACTTGCGAAGTACACTGAATTAAGGCATGTGGCTCTGTATGGAGGTGTTGGCCCCAAGACACAAATTGAATGCATTGAGAAGGGAGTAGATATCATTGTGGCAACGCCTGGTCGTTTTTTAGAGATTTATGCGAAGCGGGTAATTGTGCCGAAGAAAATTAAACAGGTTGTGCTTGATGAATGTGATCGCATGATGGACATGGGATTTTGGCCGCAGTTGCGTGAAATTCAAGAGAAGATTCCGCAGAAGAAGCAGCAGCTTTTATTCTCTGCAACCTTTCCTGAAAAAGTTGAACGCATTGCCGATAACTTTTTACTGTTCCCATCACGGGTTGAAGTAACACCGCAGGCAACAACGGCTTCTACCGTTGAACAAACAGTGTATCATGTTCCAAATGCACCAACCAAACTGAACTTGTTGATTCATTTATTAAAAGATGAATCTTGGACCAGGGTCATGGTTTTTGTAAAGACCAAAGAGCAAGCAACAGAAATTGGAAAGTACTTGGAGCGCATGCGGGTTGGTGAAGTGCGGCTGTTGCATAGTAACAAAGCGCAAAATGCACGCATGAATGCGGTGAATGATTTCAAAGATGGTGCAGTTCGGGTTTTGGTAAGCACTGATGTTACAGCAAGAGGTATTGATGTTTTCGAAGTGTCGCATGTGGTTAATTTCAATGTTCCCTCAACCTATGAAGATTATGTGCATCGAATAGGCAGAACAGGAAGGGCTTTCAAAACGGGATGTGCGGTCTCTTTTGCCGATGCCTCAGAAGAATATCACATAACGAAGATTCAGAAATTAATCAGACAAACCATTCCTGTATTAGATATACCAGAAGGCGTGGTTCTGGAGAAAACCTCGTTCTTGGAGAAACAAGATCAGAATAAAGAAATTGATAGGCAAAAGCGACTGGAGAATCCGGATTTCAAAGGAGCTTTTCACGAAAAAAAATCACCGCAGGCCAAGGCCAAGTTCAAACAGGCGAGAGATAAGAAACAAAGAAGGAGAAATTAATACAACCCAATAATAATGAAAAAACAATCGCTATTTTTTAGTTTAATGTTCATCGCATCATCAGTGTTTATTCTGTCTTGCGGGAACAATGAGGCAAAGCCTGAGTTACAAACCAATTCAGCTTCTCCAGCTCCTGTTCCTGAGCAGGTAAAAACAGAACAAGCCCCTGTTATTCCAACAGTTGAAATAGGTGGAATGAATTGGATGACTGAAAATTTGAAAGTCACAACCTTTTCCAATGGAGAGTCAATCTTAGAAGCAAAAACGAATAAAGAATGGTCAAGTGCAGCAAAGTCGAAAACACCTGCATACAGAATAATGAATGGGGTGTACTTTTATAATGGATACGCATTGAAAGATGCAAGAGGAATAGCTCCCGCAGGTTTTACCGTTGCTTCTACTTCTGATTTCAAGACGTTATTAAATTCACTTGGTGGAGGAACAACTTTTGACGGAAAAGCTGCAAAAGCTTTAGCTAATTACACTTGGGAAATTGAAGAATGGAATGAAAGCACAGGTGATTTAGGAATGATCAAAGTGAAGGGAACTAATTCGGCTGGATTTAACGCAAATAAGGGTGGGTTCTGTCTCCAATCAGGTGAAGTAAACTTAGGAGGATGTTCATTTTGGTGGACCTCAGATGGAGCATCTTTCGACATTGGATATTGTAGTCAAGATATGGGAGGTGGCATAACTCCGAATTCTCCAATGGGCTATGGTTTTGAGGTACGTTGTGTCAAGAATTAATCTGAATTTGGGTTAAAAAAAGGAGCTAATAAGCTCCTTTTTTTATTATGCTATCTTCCTCAGTGTAGAACAACAATCTTTTTTGTTGAGGAGTTTTTCCCACTTCCAACCTGAACCAAATATGTTCCATTGTACAATATACGCGTGTCGAAATGTGCAATGGTACTTCCTTGAAACAAAACCGTTGAAGCTATTTTTCTTCCGTCTTCCGTCAACAATGAAACTGAGACGTTTTCTCTATTTATACCATTGACCTGAACAGCTAAAACATCTTGAACTGGATTAGGGAAAGTATTCACAACAAATGATAAAGTGGAAATTTCATTTACTGCAGTTGGTGTATACGTTGTTACAGCTTCAGTAATTGAAGTAACTTTTGCCGCCACTTTGGTGCCGTAAAAAGTAGGACCTACTGCATACGGATAGGCAGAATTGTGATTCGCGTCTACCGTGCAGAAATAGGCATAGATGCCATTTGGATATTCAGGTGTTATACAAAAACGACCGTTGTGTTCATCTAAATAATCGTCCATTCCAGGGTGAGCAATGAATTCGTAATCTTCACGGTAACGACCCAACGGGTAGGTAGAGTTCACAGCAGGTCCATCGGTAACATCTGTGCCGTCTGCATAATGCGTTCGAACGGTAATGTCTCTTAATTGGTAACTGCTTTTCATTCTTGTAATTCCTCCGGTTCCATCCGTATTGGCAAAAGCGTATGCACCATAAATGGGAAATCCGTCATACGCATAGCCAATCAAAGGTGAATGCTCAGACGTGTTAATGACATACAATCCGTCGGCAGCATAGGTGTCGCAAATGGTTGAAAGCGTTACTAAATCTAAGTTGAATGCACTGGGATTTTGGTGGTGATGGTAATTACCCATAGCCGGATGCCCTTTCGCGCAATCGAATCCTGCACGCTCTGCAACAATGGCGTCTCGGTTCCAGATGCCTTGTCCAGGAGGTCCCATGATAGGGCCACCGGCTTCTGCCTGTGTTTGGTTGTTCCAAGAAACACCATCGCGGTAATCGAATAGAGCTACACCGTTAATGAATACACCAATGTTGCCACCGGTGGTAGCAGTAGGAGTACCTGTATTTTCAACCGGATTTAATGGAAATTTAAAAATGGCATTCTGATCTGAAGCCAAAGACGGATTGCCATCTAGGAAAGGTCCTGTAATATATGCCGGTATGCCATTGGTGGAAACATACACCCAATTAGAAGAATATTGTACCGATTGCACATTGGCGGCTACGTTATCATTGATGGGTGTCGCATTTCCATTAACATAATGACGTCCCATTATGCCAGTGGTGTTCTGCATCCAAGAGGTTACAGTAGGACCTTGAGCAAGTGTCATTCCACTTGAAAGAACAAGACTACTGAGTAGCGCGTTGAAGAATTTCATTTTGAAGTTTTTTTGGAAATTGATAATTGGTTTGATTTAAGAATTGCTGATCGGTTAAGGTAAGTAAAAAGGCAATGAGGTCTTGCTTTTCATTTGAACTCAAATGCATCTTTTGGTTTAATGGCAAACTTGTACTTCCGCCGAAATTACTTCCATTGGAGTAATGGTTTAAAACATCTTGAAGGGTTTTCATTTGACCGTCATGCATGTACGGATAACTGAATTCAATGTTTCTCAGAGAGGGAATCATAAAGAGATACCGATCTTCTTTTCGCCCGGTAATG
>JBJTWB010000266.1:0-5405 GCA_046081505.1 Bacteroidota bacterium
CAATCAACCGCCAACAATACCACCTACTCCACCCGAGCCATTGGGTTCATGATTGTTGGACATTGTATTCATCACTGCAATTTTGTGAAGAAGAATTATCTCGGGAATTAGGATATTCCGACTGCGAAATTCAATCGAAAAAAACTTTCGTACAACAAATGAAGTAACAAGTGCGGTCTAATACAACAAACTATCATCTCCCAAGTTACCGCGCTTTTGCAATTTAAGATCTTGCAGCATACTCGCTTTAATATTTACTTGAATGAAGTATGACTTACGCAAGCCAAAAGGAACCATATTCGCACTTAACTCCCAACAATGCAAATCAACATGCACTCCCAATGTAGTTGTAGTCATGCGTTTGGAATTCAGATCGTACCCACCATTCACACTGAGTGCAACTTTTTGATTAAACGAAATATCACCCATCAAGGTCACAGCCTGAGTTGTAATGAGCGAGTCTCTCTGCTGTGAAGCATTCCAAAGTTTATTCAGCCTCAAATTATAATTCAACGTCGCATTCCAAGGCACACTGAAATCAATAAAGCTAGTGGCATTCTGAGCAAGAATTTCCTGATCCTCTTGCGACAAAGCACTTCTATTTGCATTGGACTCTGCTCCAGCTTTTGACATGCTCCTCAACACTAAACCCACGGCCAAATTCGTCCCTTCCATTCGCATCAATCCTTGATTATTCTGCAATAGGTATTGATTTATTTTTTTTCCTAAACTGTCTCGGCCGTATAAACTATAACTTGAACTATAATTCAAACTTAAAAACTTCATTGTAGTGAATGCCGTGAAATTGATATTACTCCATTTCAGACTATCCGCATTCAGATTGTGGGAAAAGTTGGTTCTAAAACTTTCAATAATTTTTACTTTTTTATACGAAACCTTTGCAGAAGAGTGATCTCGAATCTTCGCTTCAACATTCTGATTCAATCCGAAAGTAAGATTGGCAGACAGCCCCGTAGAACTTGGTTTAAATCGAGCTGCATCGAACGGAGAGTATCCAATGAATTCACCATTTGCGCCGTAATATCCGCTTTGCTGAAAATTTTGAAACGGTGTGTATGCAAACCCAAAAGAAGGCTGCACCAAATGACGCACAGCCTTCAATTCTCGCTGCCCTTTACGAACATATGTTCCATAAATTCGACTATTTGCCGTAACCTGTGTAGACCAATTCCCTGCTACTTTCAACCCATTCAATGTATCTAACTGCGCATCATTGATGGGTGCTACAACTCGCCAAGTTCCGAATCCTGTGAACGTAGCAGATGGATTAATGGTCACGAAGGAGCCCAATTTCCATGAGGTACTTGCGCTTCCATTTAATCGAACGCCACTTGAAACTTTCTTGAATAACTCTGCTGCGGTCAAAGCCCCAAATTCTTGCTCATATGCACTCAATTGCTGCTCGGTATTGAAGGAAGCATTCAAACCAATGGGCGACTTGGGCATCAACTTCTTCAAAAGATTAATGCGCGACATGTTCACTGCTAATGAAGGAAGCGTCACCTGCACCAATCGTGTTTGCGTATTTTGCGTATGGCTGGCTGTTATACCGAGTGTAAACGGTTTTCCTGGAAATGACTTATTCCACTGCAACGCAGAGTTAAACGTACTGGATAAGAAATCTTGCTGAGATGCATTCAAATTGTTTCGAAAATTCTGAGAACTACCTAGGTTCACATTGGCACTGAATTGCTCATTCGGCCTGGCTTTTGGATCTTGCATGTGATTCCAACGAATGTTGAATGTAGTCTGTTGGAAATAACTGGGCAATTCCACCAAACCCGTTTTATTCACCGTTCTTGAAATATTAAAACTACCACTGTACCTGTATCGCTTCTTGTAATTTGTTATGTTCCTCACACTCCACGAACCGCCGGTGTAAACATCAAACAACATTTTCGTTTCCAAGTGTTCATTGATGGGAAAATAATAACCTAAATTCTGCACGAAAAACCCTTTCTCTCTTCCATTTCCATATCCGGGCAAAAGAATGCCATGGGTACTTTCTTTCTTATTTGGAAAAAAACCAAAAGGCAACCCCAATGGCGTAGGGATTTTCCGAAACTTCAAATACAAAGGACCAGAGACAATTTTCTCATTGGGAATAACAATGGCCTTCGTTAGGTGGAAATGAAAGTGCGGATTCTCTTTGTTGCAAGTCGTAAACATACCATTTCGAATGTGCAGCCAATCATTGCTTTGTTTCTTTGAGACCTCAGAGTGCAAATATGCAGATGCCTCCTCGGTTCGTACACCATAACTAATGCCGCGTTTCGTTTTGAAATGATAAGCCAACGAATCTTCCTCAAACGACTGGTCTCCTTCCGTGAAAACCGGACGACCAATCCATTTGCCCAATGTATCTTGCTTCCCCTTTGCGAAGGCCGTATAATCTGCAAATGAAAATCGAATAAATGCCGCCTTAACCTCTAAACTTCCGTATTGCACATATGAACCTTCACCAAACAAATACAGCGCATTGTTGACTAAATCCATACGCGTGCTGTCTTTTCCAAAGTACATTACTTCTGAATCTACCAAGTCATCAACAAGAAAATCTGCAGTATCAAGCGGGGACTGTATGAGGGAGTCTGCCTGCGAATAAACGCGCTGTTGCGATGCTATTATCAACAACATTAACGTGAAAACATAGCGAAATAGCAATGCAATTCTCTTTGGCAAGGAAATAGTTTTGTTATGTGCGCGTTTTGAATTCAATCGTACGAAAGATGTTACAAAGTAAACGACAAAATCCAATTGCGAAAAAAATTCTATTCCTTGCCCTGGGAATTGTTTTTCTATTGGTACATACCGCTTACAAAAAAGAAGCCGCTAAAACCTTTATTGTTGTTCTTGATGCTGGGCATGGCGGTACCGACCCAGGCACCATGGGAACAGGTCGCTACAAAGATTCAGAGAAAGACATTGCCCTTGAAGTCACCCTTTCCGTGGGTCAACTCATTGAAGAGAATTTTCCAAATGTTAAGGTGGTGTACACCCGAAAAGGAGATACTTTTCCCACGCTGAAACAACGCACACAAATTGCGAACAATGCCAACGCTGACCTTTTCATCTCCATTCACTGCAATGCCAACCCAAATAGTGAACCCAGCGGCTCTGAGACATACGTCATGGGACTTGCAAAATCGGAAGAGAGCCTGCGCATAGCCATGAAAGAGAATGCTGCAATTTATCTTGAAAACAACAAGGGTTCAGATTATGATGGATTCGACCCAAACAATCCAGACACATACATTATTCTCAGCTTAAGAGAAAACACATACCTCGACAAAAGCATTACACTGGCCAAACATGTGCAAGATGAATTCAGGGCAATTGGCAGAAAAGATCGTGGTGTGAAGCAAGCTCCCTATTACGTGATTACATTCACCAATATGCCCAGCATTTTAATTGAGTTGGGCTTCATGTCGAACCGAACTGAGGAAGACTACTTGCAGAGTAAAGAGGGAAAAGAGAATTTAAGTCTCTCTATTTACAAGGCTTTCAAGAAATACTACAACCAGCATTCGAACTCTGAAAATCAGACCACAGATGAACCACAACCACAAAACCAGACCATGACCGTATCAGCAGATGGTCTCATCTGGAAAAGTGAACCGAAAGATCAAGTAGTATTTAAAGTTCAGATATTGAGTTCCGCCGTTCCACTCTCAAAAAATTCCGCTGAATTTCGTGGTTTGAAAAGATTTGAGGAATACCTTAGCAACGGAACACACAAGTATATAGTTGGCTGCTCTACTGAATTGAATGAAGCGAAGCAAAACCAAAAAATTTTGCGGGAAAAAGGATTCACCGGAGCATTCATTGTGGCGTTCGAGAATGGACAACGCATAACCATGGAAGAGGCCATAAAAAAAACTCAGAGATGAAAGGTAAAAAAGGCAAAAACGAAGTTATCATAGGCGCAATTGTCATCTTGGTATTGGCCCTCGTATACTTCGGCATAAGTTTCTTGCGAGGTGTTAACCTATTCTCCTCTCAAACTCGATACTACGCTGTTTACACAGACATTGGCGGTCTTGAAGTTTCTTCACCCGTTATCATCAACGGTTATAAAATTGGAATTGTAAAAAACATTCAACTTGAAAAAACGGGGAGCGGCAGATTGGTGGTTGAATTGGTTTTAAATGATGCTGAGGTGAATATACCGAGCGATTCCAAACTTAAAATTTACGACTCTGATTTATTTGGAGGAAAAGCAATTCAGATTGTTTTTGGAGAAAGTTCAACGTTTGCTCAATCCGGCGACACTCTCCTAGGTCAAATGGAACTCGGCTTAACAGAAACATTGAAAAAAGAAATTGAACCCATTAAGCTTAAAACGGGAAAACTGTTTTCAGATATTGACAGTGTGCTAACGGTTGTGCAAAGCACTTTGGAAAATTCAGGCGCAGAAGGACTTCCTGGCATGTTCGGTTCTATTCAAAAAACGCTAGCAAATCTTGAAAATACAACTCAAAACCTTGACCAACTCGTAGGCGCTAATTCGGGAAAGGTTGGTGAAATTTTAGCAAACGCTGAGAGCATCTCAAACAACCTAAAAAACAATAACGACAAAATTAACCGAGCAGTCAATAATATTTCTCAATTCAGTGATACGTTAGCTAAGGTGAAATTAGCTGCTACAGTCATCAAAGTTGAGCAAGCCATGTCTCACTTTGAAGCCACCATTCAGAAAGCAAATAACGGAGAAGGTTCATTGGGTAAATTGTTAAACAATGATTCACTTTACAATGAACTAAATCATGCTTCACACAGTTTAGATCTATTGTTAGATGATATGCGCAATCATCCGAAAAATTATGTAGGATTCTCTCTATTCGGACGAAAAGACTCTGAGAAATTTTCGAAATCTGAATTGGAAGATTTGCGCAAAATCATAGACGAATTACTGAAAGAAAAGGAAAAGAAAAACTAACATGGCTTCAATGGTTTCACAAATCGCTTTCGTAGCATTGCTGGTCGTGGCCGGCTTTTTCATTTACAAAAGATACCAGTTTGTTAAAAGCAATATTCTTCTAGGTCGCCCCAATGGACCCACAGACCGGAAGCAAGAACGTCTGCGCAATATGATTTTAATTGCTTTCGGACAAAAGAAAATGTTCGATAGGCCATTTGCAGCACTTCTTCACTTTGTAGTATATGCTGGATTCATTATTATCAATATTGAACTTCTAGAAATCATTGTTGACGGTATTGCAGGAACCCACAGAGCATTCGCTGGTATGGGCGCGTTCTATATTTTTCTCATCAATGCCTTTGAAATTCTAGCCGCTTTAGTTATTGTAGCTTGTGTTGTTTTCTTCACGCGCCGAAATGTTGCCAAATTGCGCCGGTTTCATCTCCCTGAAATGAAATCATGG
>JBJTWB010000267.1:0-2210 GCA_046081505.1 Bacteroidota bacterium
ATCCGGTGTTTAGGATGTGCCATATTCGTCTATTTTTATAAGTTATTCTTCCTCATCGGAAGGATTAAATTCAAAGTTTTCAAAATTCTTTATGTCTTTCCATTGGTCATCTGAATCCTTTTCCACACTGTATTCTTCAATAGCATGAACCACTTCGGGGTTGCAATCTTTTTGATTTTCGTGCATTCTTCTTGCCGGAAGGCTGAGAATTACGAGCTCGTAAAATCTATTTGCAACTTCAAGTTGATATTCGCTCGGACCTAGCGTCCAAACCTCATCTTCATCTGTTTTCGTTTCATGACCGAATTTGACCAACAATTGATCAAAACCGTTTAGAGTGAAGTCAAAGCTTTCTCCGCAACGATCACAAGGCAGTTGAACTGTACCTTCAAGTTCTATGTCTATTTCCAACAAGGTTTCTTGCTTGTTTAGAACAACATGGAAATTTAAATTGGCATCTTCAAATTCAGTAGTAGGAAAGTCTTCAAAGAACGTTTGGTCCAATTTAAAATCAATTTCGTGAAGACCGTTTTTCCAACCCGAAAAGGGGATAGTGCATAACGACTTTTTCATAACCTTGATTTCAAACGGACGGCAAATATACACATTTTTCCAATTTGTACTACTTTTGGCGCTCAAATAATACATGACATGGCAACTACAACTGCAGACATCTCCAACGGAATGTGCTTTAGAATGGATTCTCACATTTGGAAAGTAATTGAGTTTCTTCACGTTAAACCCGGAAAAGGCCCCGCTTTCGTTCGCACGAAATTAAAAAACCTAAACAATGGAAAAATTGTTGATCACACCTTCAATTCAGGTGTGAAAATAGATACCGTTCGAATAGAGACAAGGGAATATCAATTTCTTTTCAAAGACGACCAATACAATTTCATGAACATGGAAGATTTTGAACAAATTGGAATTCCAGAGCTCATGATTAACGCACCCAAATTTTTAAAAGAGGGTATGAAGTGTATTGTACTATTCAACACGGAAGATGAACAGCCCATGTCATGTGATTTACCTTCTTTGGTTGAATTTGAAATTACATACACAGAACCCGGTTTACGTGGTGATACCGCAACCAACGCTATGAAGCCAGCAACTTTAGACGTTGGGGTAGAAGTGCGCGTGCCGTTATTCATTGAAGTAGGAGATCGCATTCGCGTGGATACAGCCTCTGGTCAATATCATGATCGTTTAAAGAAGTAATTCCGAAAAGCAATGGCATCTTTCAGTGAAATTTCTTTTGCGGGTCAACGCGTGCTTGTTCGGGTAGACTTCAATGTACCGCTTGACGAAAATTACAATGTGACCGATAATACACGCATTCGTGCGGCTTTACCTACTATTAAGAAGCTGGTTGGTGATGGTGCAAAGGTTATCTTAATGTCTCATTTGGGTCGTCCGAAGGGCGGGCCTGACGAGAAATTCTCACTGAAACATATTTGCTCAGAAGTTGCGAATTTACTTGGTCAAGAAGTGAAATTTTCTTCGGATTGTATTGGTGAAATTGCAAAAAACGAAGTTGAAAATTTATCGAACGGAAGTGTTCTCCTTTTGGAGAATTTAAGGTTTTACAAAGAGGAGGAAAGCGGAGATGAATTTTTTGCTGGTCAATTGGCGGAGTTGGGTGACGCTTATGTAAATGATGCTTTTGGAACGGCCCACCGGGCTCATGCATCCACAGCGGTGATTGCCAAATTTTTCCCAACTGACAAGTATTTCGGGTTTCTAATGCAACAAGAAGTCTTGAGCATTGAACGTGTTTTAAACAGCACCGAAAGGCCAGTAACAGCTATTGTAGGCGGAAGCAAAGTATCGAGTAAAATTGCAATCATTGAAAATTTACTTAACAAAGTTGACCACTTGATTATTGGTGGAGGCATGGCATTCACGTTCATTAAAGCAAAAGGCGGAGAGATCGGTAATTCTTTAGTTGAAGATGATAAATTAGAACTTGCACTTCAATTGCTTTCACACGCTGAATCGAAAGGAGTTCAAATTCATTTACCTTCAGATGCCATCATTGCCGATGCGTTCAGTGCCAATGCCAACGTTTCAAATTCAGATATTACATCCATTCCAGCGGGTTGGATGGGGTTAGATGTGGGCGAGCAATCTGTTGCACAATTCACCAGTATTATTCTTCAATCAAAAATTATCTTGTGGAATGGTCCTATGGGTGTTTTTGAATTGGAGCC
>JBJTWB010000268.1:0-6271 GCA_046081505.1 Bacteroidota bacterium
ACAGTGTTTCCTTTGGGTTGGGAACCGGTGCTAAATTTATTTTAGCGCGTGTCACTCCGCAGTTAGGTGCACTGCGCTCCCTGAACGATATACAGTGGATTCAGGCCCTGGAGTGGGCAGATGAACAAGGAGCCTCAGTAATCAACTCGTCACTGAGCTTCACCACTCAATTGTTTTCAAGAGACAAAATGGATGGCGTTAGTGCACGTATTTCTCGAGTTGCTTCAGAGGCCGCAGAACGTGGAATTGTGATAGTAAATTCCGCAGGCAATGAATATGATGGGGCTTGGGAAATTATTGGGGCACCTGCAGATGCAACGGACATATTGTCTGTTGGATCCATCTCTCCTTTTAACTTTTTGCATTCGGAATTCTCAAGTATTGGACCCACTGCAGACGGTAGAATGAAACCCGATTTATGTGCCATTGGCGAACTATATGTTGCGGACGAAAAAATTGAATTTGCCAATGGCACATCATTCGCGGCGCCATTAATTACAGGGTTTGTTGCATGCGTGCAAGAGTTGCATCCTGACTGGGATGCTTATGAAGTAATGGTAGCCATGCGTGAATCTGGGCATCTATACCCATACTATGACTATGCTCATGGATATGGTGTTCCGCAGGCGAGTAAATTTTTGACTGAGGTAAAAGAAGACACTTCTCTAACCTTTTTAAAATCAAGATTTAGCCATTGTGAATTTCATCGGATTGACTCATTACATTCTGAAATCTCTTTTTGTTTCAATGATGAATCGCTGGTTCAGAAAAAACTCGAAGTAATGCAATACGGAATGGAAAAAACAATGAATCAGCAAGCCAATGTATTCATTTCGGTACTGAATAAGCAGGGAGAATTGAAAT
Source organism: Bacteroidota bacterium (assembly GCA_046081505.1). Taxonomy (GTDB): domain Bacteria; phylum Bacteroidota; class Bacteroidia; order Flavobacteriales_D; family Sanyastnellaceae; genus CAIZGX01. Next base: position 865 of record JBJTWB010000268.1, read on the forward strand.
CATTTGGATTTGATCGTGTGTATATCGAGATGCGTTATGGCAATGAATCATATTCCATTCTGGAGGAAGCACCTCCAGGGTCGAACTATTTTTTTGGATTAGAGAATTTAGCCATTCCACCTTGCAACAGCTGCACCCTGCGTATTCACTTCTTGAATGAGATTATCAACCTACCCATGCCCCATGAGTAAATACATCCTCCTTATTGCAGCTTTTTTGTTCACTAGCGCCACACTCGCACAACCCGTTGGTTCTATGATTGATGTTGATTCTGTTATGAAACGGACTGATAATTTTGAATTGGGTGGGCTGAATGGCGAGTCTGCTTCTTGGAGTATGATTCAGTTCAGTATTGGAATACCTTCGAATTACAAATCCTCTCCATATAGCGCTGAAAGCAATTACACTTTGTTTCGATTGGTGTCAGAGACAAAGAAAGACCTTTCTGATCATTTCGCATTGATCTATGGTAATTCATATGAGTATATGTCTTGTCAATTACCAACTGCAATACATGAAAGTTCCTTTTTGAACGATCGTACTTGGGATTCGAAATCCTTTAGGACCCATAAATTCGGGGTAACGCTTGGGGCCCGTCAATCCATCTTCAGACGAGGAGCCAATCAGCATCTTTCTATTGATTTCCTCCAAACCTTTGAATTCAACATTGCACAAAATGTCACCGGCAAGCAAAAAACAGAATCAGAAAAATTCACTTGGACCGAGAAAAAATTGGAGGGTAGAAGAATTGTGGAACTTTGGCCTTCGGTTCGTTTCATGTACAACATTTATGGATTTGGAGTGAAGTATCAAGTGCTCTCTCAATTTAAAAATGGCCAGTATGCCAAAGAAAATTTTGGTCATTGGAGAATCTTTTTTTGCTTGACAATTCCAACAAGTTAATCTAAAGATTTAGATTCACTTAAATTGGGAAATGCAGACATCCAAAGCCATTTACTTGACTCATTTTTTTTGCAAATTGCAGTACGCACTCCGTTTGAAATGAGAATATATGTGGGATTCAAATCTAAATTATATATCGCGGCCTGTTCTAATACAGCTTGGCTCATTGGTATTTCAGGCGATTTAAATTCGGCAACAAGTAAAACAGAAAACATGCGATCATAAAGAACCAAATCGGGCCTTCTCTTTCTTTCATTTACTAAGATTTGTTTCTCAACAGACATTCTTTCCAACGGGAATCCAATGTCTTCCAACAAAAAAAGAATGACTTGTTGGCGAACGAATTCTTCAGGTGTTAATGAAACCCATTTTTTCCTTACAAAATCCCATACTTCATTCCTTTCCTCTCTTTTTCTGATTTTTAATTGTTTGAAAGGAATTTCAAAATCTTTCACGACCAATTGCTTTTTTTCGCAAATTACCACTTTATTTAAATATGAAAACAAAAGAAGAAATAGTTACCAATTGGCTGCCGCGATATACAGGCACGCCAATAGAAAATTTTGCCCCATACATTTTACTTACAAATTTTGATGAATACCTCAACAAATTTGCAGAGTGGCATCAAGTTGAAATTGTTGGTGAAAATAAGGCCATGCCTACGGCAACTGCAGACAACATAACCATGATTAACTTCAGTATGGGCAGTGCTAATGCTGCTACTATCATGGATTTATTAAGTGCTATTCAACCGAAGGCTGTTTTGTTTTTAGGGAAATGTGGTGGATTAAAAAAGCGAAATGAAATTGGCGACTACATCTTACCCATTGCAGGCATTCGTGGAGAGGGTACCGCAAATGATTATTTCCCGCCAGAAGTTCCTGCCCTGCCCGCTTTCACATTGCAGCGTGCTGTTTCATCTACCATACGCGATTTCGGGTTGGACTATTGGTCTGGAACAGTATACACGACGAATCGAAGAGTTTGGGAACACGATGACGAATTCAAATTGTATTTGAAGAAAATTCGTGCTATGGCCATTGACATGGAGACTGCAACACTATTTAGTGTAGGGTTTCACAACAAAATTCCGACTGGCGCTTTACTTTTAGTAAGTGATCAACCCATGACGCCTCAGGGTGTAAAAACAAGCGAAAGCGATAAAAAAGTTTCAAGTCACTTTGTAGACAATCACATTAAAATTGGTATTGCGGCTTTGAAAGAAATTCAAGAGGAAGGCCGATCAGTTCGCCATTTAAAATGGGAATAACCGATATTTGCAAACATGGAACACCTGCGCATTATTCGTGACATTGAAATGAAAAATCATTCGCCCATTTATTTATTGCATGGCGAAGAGAGTTATTTCATTGATATCATTGCAGAGGCGCTTGAAGATAAATTGTTAGATGAAGCAGAAAAAGCATTTGGCCTGCATATTTATTATGGTAAAGACACCAACATTGAGCACATTCTATCAACCAGTAAAGGATTTCCAATGGGTGGTAATTTGCAGTTGGTCATTGTTCGGGAAGCTCAAGATTTAAAGGATTGGAAAAAAGAGGATGCGACAAAAAAAATAGTCGACTACATTCAAAATCCGACACCAACTACTGTACTTGCATTTTGTTATAAAAACGGCAAGCTCGATGGAAGAGGTCAAGCTTTCAAGGCATTTAAATCGAAGGCCAAGGTTTTCGAATCAGCTAAAATCAAGGATTATGCGCTTTCAGAATGGGTGAACACGTTTGTTAAAGAGAGACAGCTGACCATTGGTGGTTCCAATGCTCAGTTACTTGCGGATTATTTGGGATCAGACCTTCACAAGTTGGTGAATGAAATTGAAAAACTTCGACTTATTTTAAAACCGGGAGATGAAATCACCTCTCAAATTATACAAGATCACATTGGCATTTCAAAAGATTACAACGTTTGGGAGCTTCAAGATGCCTTGGTTACAAAAGATGTGTTGAAAGCAAATCGTATTATTCATTACTTCGAAAATAACCCGAAGCAGAATCCGGTAGCCATGATTATACCCGCGCTATATCCGTTTTTCGCAAAACTCTGCCTCATTCTGAATAGTCAAAGCAAATCAGAAGCTTACAAAGAGCTTGGAATCACCTCATTTGCTATGCGTAATTTCAAAGAAGCTGAAAAAAATTATTCTCCTGCAAAATCAGAACGTATTCTGGGTTACCTCAGAGATGCCGAAGAACAGCTTAAAGGTGTAAAAGGATTATCATTTGACAGTGGTGATATTTTGAAAGAATTGGTTTTCAAAATATTACATTAGATCTAGATTAAGCTTTTCGCTTCTTTCAATTCGTTATTACCATTCTCGCAGATGGCATACGTAAAGCCTTTTCTTAATCCAAATGCGCCAAATTCTCCATCGGCTCGGAGCGCCAGTACGCCAACTTGATACTCGTCTGTCATAAAGGAATTGTTTGCATAGAGTCTCTTGATAGCTTCTTCACATGCTTCTTGCGGACTAGCCCCCTGTCTCATGAGCTCAACAACCAAAAAAGAAGTACATGAACGAATCACGGTCTCACCCAAGCCGGTGCAAGTTGCAGCTCCTATTTCGTTATCTACATATAATCCAGCCCCAATGATTGGACTATCTCCTACTCTGCCGTGCATTTTAAATGCTAGCCCGCTTGTTGTGCAAGCACCTGCCAATTGTCCTTTTGAGTCTTGAGCAAGAAGACCAATGGTATCGTGATTTTCAATATTTATAATGGGCTTGTATTCGGAAGTCTTCAACCATTCCTTCCATGCTTTTTGAGCTTCTGGGTTGGTATAACTCGATTTTTCATATTTCAACGATGCCGCAAATTGCTCGGCACCCTCTCCTACTAGCATGGCATGGGGAGTCTTCTCAAGCACACCCCGAGCAATTGAGATAGGATGTGCATAGCCCGAGACACAAGCCACACTTCCCGCTCTGTGCTTATAATCCATTATTGATGCGTCAAGTGTAGTTATGCCGTCTCGATCAGGTAGTCCACCCAGGCCAACACTTAAATTTTTTAAATCACTTTCTGTATTGTAAACGCCTTTTTCGGCCATATCTAATGCGTCACCGCCACTCTTCAAAGCTTGCATGGCAGCATCATTGGCAGCCACTCCATGATCCCATGTGGAAATAACAATTGGCTTGACATTTCTTGCAATACTTTTTTTCTTCTTCAATACTTCACCCAAAACCAATGGAGCAGCGGCAATTCCAGCACCTAGCAGTGCCCATCGCGAAAAACAACCTCTTCTACTGCTCATTATTCTACAACAAAAGGCAATTGATATACTCCTTTTTCTCCAATGAGTTGAATGTAATACATACCAGCAGTATACTTGTTGGCATGAATAAAAAACTTATTCTTTCCTGGTGAAATGGTAGAATCAAAAACTTGATCAACACGTTGTCCATTTGCATTCACAACAAATGCCGTAGCACGCTGGGTGGCAAAAGATTCGAACTCTACACACGTAATTGCTGAAGCTGGATTCGGAAAAATTCTACTAAATGAGAATGCTTCTTCCTGAATGGCATCTGGTCCCAACACATCGAAAGACCAGTAGGCGATAGGCGCTGCAATTGGACGTTGTAAGATTTTTCCTGAATTACTCTCTCCTTCCACATAATAATAGACTGTAGTTCCCGCGGGTTGCGCTGGAATGAGACCCGACCATTCATTGTTACCAATCGACACCATATCAACAAGATTGTATGAGCCAAGAAGATCAGTTTTCCAAAATAATCTTCCTGCCGCAATTCCGCTTCTATGGTTCATGTATGCTACAACCTCATAGGGATTTGTTGTGTTGTTTGTATCGTCTAATGGATTATGAGAAATCAAAAGCGGATCATTTACACCAACGCTGTGTGTAATACAATGAATTGCTCCACTTGCAGCTATGATATTATCTGTTTGGTTGTCACAATCAATTCCAATAATTTGATAACCTGGCAAGCTCTCTTGCCAAATGCGAAGTGCCGTGGTATCGTACTCCTCCCTGTATAAAGGAAGAATAACCATATCATTTACGAATACGGCATTTGTATATGTTCGATATGAAGACGGGGGATTTGAACTTGGCCAATTGCCTCCCGTGCTTGGAGGCATAGGAATTCGAATTACATCATATGGCTCACCCCATTTGTTCATGAAATTACTTACAACGTATTCCATATTCGCATTGATTTGTGGACCGTCTGATACACCTGCAGGATATTCACCAATCAGCAGTCTCTGCTCATCAAGTAACTTCATATGCATGTCAATGTGGTGAATTCCATCATAAGGCAACGTAGGCATTTTAATGTATCTATCAATTCCAAGATATTCTTCTACCAATAGATCAATATCCGCTTCTGATTTTGCAGTTACTCCGTATGGATTTCCACTTTGATTTTCCTCAAGAATAAGTTCACTTGCGAACGCCGTTCCGAAACCGTCCACCATCCAATTACCCCCTGTATTTACAAGATCGTCTGAAG
>JBJTWB010000269.1:0-2003 GCA_046081505.1 Bacteroidota bacterium
CTTACTCGCTTCCATTTTCATGTTGCAAATCTACAATTGAAATAGCAAAGGAAGTCTCAACAACACGAGCAATTTCATTTTAGCTTACTTTCGCAAGGCAATGGAAATTTTTTCGAAATACCCACTCTGGTTAATCGTCTCTACGCTTTTGATATTAATAGTTCCTTCGGTTCTTGCAATACTCAAAAAAATAAAAAAAAGAGACGCAACGCGATACATCATTTTCAGCTTGATAGCGGTGTATCTGCTGTATTGGGCCTATAAAGACGTAAACTACAATGACCTTTTCGAACAGTTGAAACACACCAACTGGTGGTGGATTGCTGCAGCTCTAGCCATTGAGTATGTATCTGTCATTTTCAGAGGATTGCGGTGGAATCAATTATTAGAACCCTTAGATCACAAAGCAAACGATTGGAATGCGATTCATGCTGTTTCTTTCGGATACTGCATGAATGACTTGGTTCCTAGGTCGTGAGAAGTAGCCAGATGCACACTACTCTATAAGTCAGACAATATTCCGGTTCACACCCTCATTGGAACTGTTATAACCGAACGTCTCATTGACATGGTCATGTTTGGCGTCTTGTTACTAACTGGATTTTTACTTTTACCCAGCACCACTTCTAGTCTTTTCGATTCAACAAAAAGCATTGATATCTCAGCTGGAATCATCATAGTCTTGGTCGCTTTCATGATTGCAGGCATTATTGTTTTGAGATATATCCTAAAGCACACATTTAAAAATCCATTTTTAGAAAAATTCGCTCAATTTGTGCGCGGTACGTGGGCAGCGCTCATTAGCGTAAGAAAAGTGAAAGGTTTCGGAAAATTCCTTGCATACACATTCGGAATTTGGTTATCGTGGTTAGCCATGACTTATTTCAATCTTTTGGCCATTCCTGGATGCGATCACATGGGGTTGAATGAGTCTGTTTTTTTAATGATTTGCGCTAGCCTAGCCATGTTAGCGCCAACTCCAGGTGGTCTGGGTGCATTCCATTCCATGACCGTACTTGGATTCATTGTGCTTGGCTATGCAGATCCTGGAAGTGCAGACACCTCACTACTTGGATTAACTTTCGCTACCATTTCATGGGCAACCAGAACATTCATGGAAATAGGTTCTGGTTTCGTCGGATTCCTTATTGTTTCATACCGCATTAAAAAACAAACCCATGCATCCTCTCATTCGTGAATGGAAAAAGACTGGTGAAAAAATTGTTTTCACAAATGGCGTATTCGACCTATTACATGTTGGACACGTCACTTATTTGAAGCAGGCGAGTTCCTTGGGAACCAAATTAATTGTGGGTGTGAACGCAGATGCAAGTGTTCGCAGGTTAAATAAAGGCCCTGAGCGACCAATCAATCCCGAGTGGGCAAGAAAAGAAGTTTTAGAGGCGTTGAAATGTGTTGATTTAGCCATAGTCTTTCATGAAGACACACCTTTGGAATTGATTCTTCAAATTGAACCCGATTTCATTGTGAAAGGTGGAGATTATGACGCATCCGAACGTGACTTAAACGCCAAGAAATACATTGTTGGATCAAATGAATGTCACTCTTGGGGAGGAGAAGTTGTATCTATTCCTTTGGTTGATGGATTCAGCACCACGAGCATTGTTCAAAAATTAAAATGAAATTTCAGTTTAAACTTGAATCCGCAGGTATACTGCTCAATTTAACCTACACGCTCCTGTATTTTTTTGAATCATCTTGGTGCTGGCTCTTTGCCATCTTAGGAGCTTGCAGTTACTTGTACTTGTGCTTTACGAAACAATTATTCGGTGAGTCATTGCTGCAAATCTGTTATGTGGGCGGTGCCCTACTCGCTTGGCTCGTACCAAACTTCACCGTTGACATCAATAACCGAACGTGGCCTTTTCATATACTCATTCTATTCATTACCCTTTCACTTTGGATAATTGCCGGATTTATTTTCAAAAAGCAAAAAGGTCGATTACCATTTCTTGACGCATTCATTCTCACATTTTCTTTAG
>JBJTWB010000270.1:0-7298 GCA_046081505.1 Bacteroidota bacterium
AAAGCCATTGATTTATCAACGAATACGCTCAGCACCATTGTAACCACAAGCCTTGGAAATATAGACGGTGTAGACAATGATAACTATGGAAATTACTATTTGGCTTCGTGGTCACCAAATGCAATTACCCGATACTCGAATGAATTCACAACGTCGCAAACCATCACGGTTACAGGTGGTGTAAGTAGTCCGGCAGACATATGTTACGCTGAAGAAATAGACACTTTGGCCATTCCTTGTACAGGAAACAATGTAGTTAAATTTTTAGGTTTTAATCCGTCCTATGTTGGCAGTTTGGAAACTGATAAGTTTGAAGCATCAGGATTTCCAACACAGGTAACAGATTTATATCAGGTGGCATTCACTCTTCCAGAAGCAAAATTGGTGCGTATTGAAATCTTTGACGTACAGGGGAAATTGATTGACACCCCTTTTACACAAACACTTCCTCAAGGTCAACACCAAATTGTTTTAACAGAATTACCCAATGCTTCGGGCTTATATTTTGTGCGTGTTTCAGCAGGTGCAGAATTTGCTACAACTCATTTTGAGCGATGAGAATTTTTCTATTTGTTATTCTTGGAATGCTCAGTCTGCAAGGTTTGGCACAGGATGAGGATTACATAACCCAACCGGAATTACCGAAGAGTGATTTTCAAAATTACTCGCAACGGGAGCGCATTGTGGTAGGTGGAAATTTGGGTTTAGGACTCAGCACGTATCAAGGTCAAGGCGTATTTTATGGTCAGCTTATGCCCATGGTCGGATACCGGATAACTGAACGCTTTTCAGCAGGAGCAGGCGTTGACGGCATGGTTTATTCCACCTCCGGACGAACCAATTTTTACACCTCGCTTGTAGCATGGACCCGAATGGGAATTCTAGGCGGATTTTATGCTACAGCAGAATTGAATTACATGAATGCCCCAGTATATACATGGAATGGTGCATCTTATGATGTGGAGCGACAGTCGTTTCCATTGTTTTTGGTTGGAGCAGGCATTTCACAAGGTATTGGAAATGGAATTGGATCCTATTTCTCTTTGCTCTATGATATGACAGAAGATACGCGCTCACCATACGGCCCTATTATTTTTAGAGCCGGATTACTTGTTCCGCTTCAACCTAAAAATTAGAGTCCCAATCTCTTTTTAATCTCCATAGGAAGAGCCTCTCTGCTAACAACAATACAGATGGTTTTTGCAAGGAAATAAGGTGCACTTGCGTAGATATATCCCTTCTGACCAATGGCAGAACCCCATGAGTTTTTTGCCATGTAATACGAATTGCCCTTTTCATCTTTCGCAATACCTGTAATGTGCATGAGGTGATCATCTGTGGTAGCGTAGGTGTCGAAGCCCAACTGACGTGAAGCTTGTGTTACAGCAGTTTCATCTTGAAGCTTGCCCATATAGGCCACTCCCTTACGCGCATCAAAAGTATCTTCACTTACATCAGCGTCCCAAGCAACGGTAAAGCCATTATTAATGGCGTTGTCTACAATTGCTTTTAGATCAGCTAGAGGAACATTGAGATATGCTTTTTTAGACCAGTTGTCTGGAACTTCCAAAACAAATGCTTTATCGAATGGGTGATGTGTGAACGAAGTAAGGCAAACGTATTCATTGCTATAGATTTTCATTTCATCGCGAAATGAAGCCGGCGTATATTTTTTGCCCTTGTATTCAAATACATTTGGCAGAGGACCTATACCAGCGTCAAGCGCCGCCTCCAATTCTTTTTTCCACATGTATCCTTCCTTCGCACCTTTTTCTACGGCGCTTTTAACAATCATCTCCAGTTTTGAATCGAGCTCATTGTGGTTGTAGGTAGTGGCTCCGTCTACGAATCCAGAATACGCACTTTCTGGAACCATACCTACTTCATCAATTACCTGCAATACATCATGACTTAAGCCACCGGGACCAAATTGTTGCTTTCCTTGAAAACGAACATAACTGTCTGCTTTTTTGGAATAGATGTATCGAGCATTGAACATTTCAGATAAGTCTACTGCTTCGTGTCCCTTGCGAATAATTTCAGATTCCAAGAATGAAACCGTTGCGAAACTCCAGCATGTTCCGGTGATGCATTGATTTTCAATTTCGCCGTGTGCATTGTCTTTGACAACGGTAAAGGTTTGTGCACATAGAACAGTTGGCACAAAAAACAAAAGGAGGATTAGTCTTTTCACGTTACATTTATTTTTGTGAAAATTACGAAAGAAAACTTCTTGTCTATGAAAAATATTGCAGTGGTTTGTGGCGGATATAGCGGAGAGCGCGTAGTTTCAATGCGCAGTGCGGCCATGGTCATGGAAAACATGGACAGGTCTAAATTTCAACCTACACAAATAGTTATTGAAGAATCAAGATGGTATGCACGTTTGTGCGAACAAGAGTTTGAGGTGAATAGAAATGATTTTAGTGTTCAAACGCAACAAGGCATCATTCGTTTTGATGGTGTTTTTATGATGATTCACGGAACTCCGGGAGAGAATGGACTCATGCAGGGGTACTTCGAAATGATTGGTCTGCCCTGCACCACCGGAGATGTTTTAAATATGGCGCTTACATTCAACAAGAAGGCTACCACCCGAGCTTTAGGAGCTATGGGCTACCGTGTTGCAAAATCAGTTGTGGTGCGAAAAGAAGAAGAAATCAGCGCCGAATCATTGGTCGTGCAAGTTGGACTACCCTGTTTCGTTAAGCCCAATTGCGGAGGAAGTAGCATTGGAACATCGAAAGTTTCGGATGTGAATGAATTGTTGTCAGCCATTGAACGCGCAAGAAATGAAGACGAAGATATTTTGGTAGAAGAATTTATTTCTGGTCGCGAAGTAACCTGTGGAGTCATTGTCATTGATGGAAAACCAACGGCCCTACCCATTACTGAAATTGTTTCGGAAAATGAGTTTTTTGATTTTCAAGCGAAGTACGAAGGGAAGAGTCAAGAAATTACACCCGCCCAAATTTCATCTGCGCACTATGAACGGGTTCAGAACTTAGCTGCAAGAATTTATTCCGACTTGAACTGCGGCGGAATGATACGCGTAGATTTCTTATTGCCAGATGAAGAACCATGCATTATTGAAGTAAACACGGTACCTGGATTCAGCGCAGCGTCTATCATACCACAACAAGCAGCCGCAATGGGAATGGATAAAACAACGTTGATTACAACCGTGATTGACGCAAGTCTTTAAGACTCTGCATTTTCTTTTTTGTTTTTCTTTCGCTCTTTCAGATAGGTGCGAATAACGTAACCATTGGTAAGAATAATGAATCCAATAACTATGAAGTGAAGGTAAGATTCTGCATTAGGAATAATTTCACCTAAGAAAAAACCGAACAACGTAAGTGAAATGACCCAAGCAACTGCACCTATGATGTTGTAAATGAGGAAAGACTTGAATTGAACCCGTATTACCCCTGCTATGATCGGAGCGAAGGTGCGTATGTAGGGAAGAAACTTACCCACAATAAGGGTTTTGCCGCCGTGCTTTTCGTAATAATTTCGTGTAGCATCTACGTATTTCTTTTTAAAAAGCCATGTTTCTTTGCGCTGAAAAGCCTTTGCGCCCAATTTATATCCAAAATAATAGCCAAACAAACACCCGGCTATTGAGGCAACAATCATAGATAAGATGAGCGTTACAATATCTGTTTCAAGCAAGTGGGGTTTGGTAGAGGTAATTAAACCACTGAAAAAAAGTAAAGAATCTCCGGGCAGAAAAAAACCAATGATAACCCCATTTTCAGCAAAGAGAATGATGAGAATAAGCGCTAAGCCACCAAAAGCAACAATTTGATGCGGATCTGTTATGCTTTGAAAAAATTCCCACATGGTTCGGCAAGATACGTCAAGAATTTTTTCTATGCTTTTTTTGAAGGGTACTGCACCGTGATTTTAGTGAAATTCAAAGGGTCATATTTCACCTTTACTGGTGTGCCCTGGTCATAAAGTGGTGCACCTTCACATCTGTCGTCTACACGAAATCGTTGCTTCTGCCCACCCTCAGGTTGAAACTCAATGACGGGGTAAAAATATTTTTTTCCACCCTGCGTTGAAGCCATCCAATTCACTATGGTTCCTGCAGTAGTTTTGGATTTAAATTGAAATCGAAGTTCATCTTTATACATCCAAAGGCCAATTCCAGCAACGGCCAAGATGAGTATGGTATATGGAATAAATTCCGGAACGTTTTCAAACATAATGTTGCAAAAATAAGCGTTCAAGGCAATAAAAACCGTGGCTTGCGTTACGACATTTGTAAAAATTGAAATTATGGCGAGAATCTTATGGGCAGACGATGAAATTGAGTTATTGAAGCCACACATCATGTATCTGGAACAGAAAGGCCATGCGGTACATACAGTTAATAACGGCAGGTCTGCGATTGATGTAGCTAAAAATGAATTTTTCGATATTGTTTTTTTAGATGAGAATATGCCCGGGCTCTCGGGCTTAGATGTTATTCAGGGCCTGAAGGCCATAGACTCTACCCTGCCAATAGTTATGATTACGAAAAGCGAAGAAGAGCACATTATGGAATCTGCTATTGGATCGAAAATCTCTGATTACCTCATTAAGCCGGTGAACCCAAGTCAAATTGTTCTTACCATCAAGAAGAATTTAGATGAGAAACGATTGATCAGTGAAAAGACCACCAATGACTACAGGCAAGAGTTCAGAGAGATTTCCATGCAATTGAGTCAGCGCATGACCACAGAGGAATGGAAAACATTCTTTTCGAAAATGGTGATGTGGTCAGAAAAGCTTCGGGTGAGCGGAGACGAAGGTCTATTGGAAATTTTTCAAACACAGCGAAAAGAGGCAAACGAACAATTTGTAAAATTCATAAAGCAAGAGTATCCGCAATGGATGAAAGATTTTTCAAAGGCACCGTTGCTCTCCAACACCTTGTTTCGAAATAAAATTGCACCAGTCATTCAAAAATCGCCCGAATCAGTATTCGTCTTGGTCATTGATAATCTGATTTGATCAATGGAAAATGTTAGCACCTCACATTAAAAACTATTTCCGAATTGAAGAAGAAGAATTGTTTTTCAGTATTCTTCCTACAGCAACGCATTATGCAAGAAACGCCCTGTTCAGCGGATTAATGCCCTCGGAGATGGAGAAAGTGCATCCGCAGTGGTGGAAGAACGAAGACGATGAAGGGGGGAAAAATATGCATGAAGAAGATTTTTTAGGAGCACAATTGAAACGCTTGGGAATAGATGTGAAATGGAGTTACAACAAAATCACAAACTACCATGCAGGTAAGAAACTGGCCGATTCATTTTCGAATTTACTTGCCAATAAATTGAATGTGATTGTATACAATTTTGTAGATATGCTTAGTCACGCCAGAACAGAAATGGACGTAATTAAAGAATTGGCAGATGATGAGCCCGCGTATTTGTCATTAACAGAATCTTGGTTTGAACACAGCGCGTTATTGGAAATGTTGAAGCAGTTGGCAGAGAAAAAAGTTCGCGTTGTAATTACTACAGATCACGGTACTGTGCGCGTACAAAATCCGGTTAAGGTAGTTGGCGATAAATCAACCAACACCAACCTACGTTACAAAGCGGGAAGAAATCTGAATTACAATGCCAAAGAAGTGATTGAGGTGAAAACTCCAAGCGATTTTCATTTGCCGAAAATCAATGTGAGCACCACCTACATTTTTGCACAACACAATGATTTCTTTGTATATCCGAACAACTACAATCAGTTTGTAAATTATTACCAAAACACCTTTCAACATGGAGGGGTAAGTATGGAAGAAATGATGATACCTTTTGTTCAGTTAGTTCCAAAATCATGAAAATATATAGCGTCAGTACACTTATTGAAATAGAAGCTGTTGCTCAGTCATTCATAGCAACGCATGAGTCTGGTGTATTTGAAGTTATTGGTGAAATGGGCGCCGGTAAAACCACGTTTATTTCTGAAGTGGTTCGTCAATTGGGAGAAGAATCGCCCAGCTCTCCAACATATTCTTTAGTCAATGAATATGAATTGGCTTCGGGAGAAGTAGTTTATCACTTTGATTTGTATCGCATTCAAGACACAAACGAACTCGTTGAATTCGGTTTTGAAGATTACTTGTATAGCGAAGCGAAATACGTTTTTATTGAATGGCCTGAGAAAGCGGCGCCGTTTTTAGAGAAAACAAAACAGCTTCGCATTCGCGAAGCTGCTGGTATGAGAGTCATTGAATTTTAGTGTTTATTGTCCTGCTTAGAGTGGGATTCAGCAGGAAGCTCTTGCGTTTTAACATCTTTCACGGCTGGTTCTACTGTTAAGGTGTCTTTTTTAGCAGTGGTATCTGCGTGTTCTTTCACATCAACGTTATGCTTCATTTCTGCAGCAGGAATTGCAGCATCTAATGTTTTCCGTTTAGCAGCTACATTACCATTCACATTCACGAACAATAAAGTTAACGCTACACCTAGTGGTGCTATGAGCCATAAGAAAAAAGAGCCTTCTTTAGAATTTTGATTCGCCATGGGTTTTTCAAATTTTGATGGCCAAAAATAGTGGAATGCTTGCTACTATCAAAATTTATGAGGAATATCAGATTGCAATTGCGTAAATTCGGGCTAGAAATCAAGACCCACGCTTATGTCTAAAAAACACTTCCATTCGTTGGCCAGAGAGGCGGCATTGGCTACCCAAGAGGAAATGTTGCACGTTGGAAAAAGCATGCAACAGCTTGTAATTGGGATGCCAAAGGAAACTTCCTTTCAAGAACGCCGCGTGGCTTTAGCCCCAGAAAGTGTGGCGTTATTGGTTAGTAGAGGGCATGATGTGATTATTGAATCGGGCGCCGGTGCGGAAAGCAATTTCACTGACCATGATTACAGTGAAAATGGGGGAAAAGTGGTTTATGACAAGAAAGAAGTGTTTCAGTCGAATATTATCATGAAAGTTTCTCCACCAAGTTTGGAAGAAATAGAAATGATGCCCGGGAGGCAAACCATTATTTCCGCGTTGAATTTACCGGTGCAGTCGAAAGAGAGTTTTGTTCAAATGAGCAACAAGAAAATCACGGCCATTGCCTGGGATTATATTCAAGACAAGCAAGGTATTTATCCCATTGTTCGTGCTATGGGCGAGATTGCAGGAAATACATCCATTATGTTAGCCGCTGAATATCTGAGTCAACATACAGGCGGACGAGGTTTAATGCTTGGTGGAATCACAGGTGTGCGACCAACAGAAGTTGTCATCATTGGTGCAGGAACTGTGGGCGAAAATGCTGCAAGAGCTGCCATGGGTTTAGG
>JBJTWB010000271.1:0-2233 GCA_046081505.1 Bacteroidota bacterium
TGTCTAGGTAAATGTGAGTTCGAAAATAGAAAAAAAAACAACTCAATTCGAATAGAATTGTGTTTAGTTCTTAAGATTGAAAATTACTTTTTTGAATTGGGTTGTAGGACCATTTTCAACAATTTTAGATTCTTGAACATCAATGAGAGAAATTGATATTTCGCGCAAATTCATTTGATGCAAAATGAACCAAATGCCATTTCTTTGATAAATAACCCCGTCTTTACTAATGAGATAAATGTCATCTTGATGGGTTAAAAGTTTGGCACCGTTCAAAAATGATTTTTCAATTAAGTTTCCGAATAAATTAAAAATTAAAATATTGCCTTCCGTATCGAGTCCGTAGAGATTTTGGCCCAGTTCAAGCAGTTGAATTAATTCGGTCTGAATTTCCAATCGGGGTGTTTGAATAATGGGTATCCCACTTCGATCTATGAGTTGCAATTGCCTGTTTAAATGATCGTATATCCAAAATGCATTTCCTTTCGATCCGCAACAGGCTGTAATTTGAACGTTATTATTTGCATTCAGGTAGAATGGGCTTCCTGCTTGATTGAGTTCATTGTCAAGAAATACAATGCATCCTTGGTCCTCGCAGAAAACAAAGGGCCTTAGTGGATTAGTTAAATCGAGAGAGGTGGGCGTTCCGAAATTGAGTAATCCGAATTGAAATTGAGGAAATGGGGGAGACTCTCGTTTAATTAAGACATTCTCATGCAATTCATATGTAAACCCGAGCGCATCTGTTTTAACAAGGATTTGCGATTGCAGAGACCAACTGAAAAAAAAGATGGCGGTTAAGAAATATAAATTTTTAAGTCGTTGGCCCATTCTCTCGAGTTAATTAATCGTGGTATTTTATGTTGACCGCCAAGTTTATTTCTGTTTTTCAAAACAGCATTGAAACCATTGGGTTGTATTTGGTTGACAATGGGTTGAAGTAAATTCAAATTGCCGTGTCGTTTTGCGTCATAATCCGAATTCAATTGTCTCAATTCTTCATCTAACAAAATAGCAAATCGGTTCAAGTCAATGGATTGATTAGAAAACTCGATAAACCATTCATGCCGTGCCAAGTCTTGGTTATTCGGTGGAATAGGGGCTACGGTGAAATCAATGATTCCAACATGCATTTTTTTAGAGCATATTGAAATGGCCTGTTCAACATTGTGAACCATAAGTTCTTCACCAACTAAATTGATGAAAGCTTTGGTCCTACCAATGATTTTGAATCGATACGGAGTTGTGCTTGTAAATGCAATGGTGTCTCCTAAATTGTATCGCCATAATCCTGAGTTTGTTGTTATAACTAAGGCATAAGGTGTATTTATTTGCACCTCTTCCAAGGGAAGAGCCTTTGGAGATTCTTTAAGCCATTCCTCTTCAGGAATGAATTCATAAAAAACACCATAGTCAAGCATGAGAAGTAATTCGTTACTGTTCAATTGATCTTGAATTCCAAAGAACCCTTCACTTGCATTATACGTTTCAAAAAAGTCAGTTGTTTTGTTTGGTAGTAATGATTCGAATGCGGCCTCATAGGGTAAAAAGCTTACTCCACCATGCATATACAACTGTAAATTTGGCCACACCTGGTGAATATTTTCCTTGCCAGATAATTCGAGTATTTTTTTAAGCAGTTGTTGTGTCCAACTTGGAACTCCGCTTAACACACGCACATCTTCATTCATGGTGCCATGTGCCATGGCTATAATTTTTTCTTCCCAATTTTCCATTAATGAAATCTCTTTGCTTGGCACGCGCTTCATTTCCACCCATATGGGAAGGTTTGAAATGATAATTCCGGAAAGATCTCCTACTACATTATGTTCATTTGAATTTAGTTTCTGACTTCCACCTACAATGAGTGTTTTGCCCGAATACAAATCGGCCATTGGACGAAGAGAGTAGTAGATGGCAAGTAAGTCTTTGCCTCCTTTGTAATGACAGTTTTCCAGATTTTCCTCAGTAATAGGAATATACTTACTTCTATTGTTGGTTGTACCTGAACTTTTAGCAAAATTCTGCGTTTGTCCTGGCCACAAGATGTTGTTATCTCCATGAAGTGTTTTCTCAATGTAGTGCCACAAATCTTCATATTTCCGAACGGGAATAGCAGATGAGAAATCGGAATATGATTTTATCTTTTTGAACTGATGTTCTTTTCCGAAAGCAGTCAGAGAGGCGTAATCAATTAATCCATCTCGAATCTCATTTTGCACGTCATGCGGGT
>JBJTWB010000272.1:0-3111 GCA_046081505.1 Bacteroidota bacterium
CTAGGGTGTACACATGCTTACCAATAGGAGCCCATCTTCCGGGGTGCATGGGACGTGTATTTGGATACAAGCCAATGGCGTGTATTCCACATGCGGCTGCAATGTGCAGTGGTCCCGTACTAGCGGCAACTAAACAATCACACGCGGCAATGAATGCAATTAATTCTGCGAGGTTGAGCTTTCCTGTTAAATCGGTGGTATTCTGGTTAGGGGTGAACGATGATTGAATAGCGCTTCCTTCTTGCTCGGTGCCTGTTAAATAAACATGGCAGTTATACTGCTCTAGTACTTGTGATAAAAGTGAAAATTCTTCGAATGACCAGTTCTTAGCACTTCCTTTGCTTAACATATGAAAGATTACCGAACGTTTGTTCGGTACTAGAGGTATTGGATTTTGAACTTGCGGTTCGAGCTTTTGAAGATTTGTTATTTCTTCCAAAGAGGGAATATTCACCACACCAAAAGGCTTTAATAAGTGAAAATTCAATTGCGACTCATGGAGATTACTTTTTTTTCTGCTGAACCAAATGCGTTTATTGGCATAAATCCATGAATGCTTTCTTCTCGCAGTAGCAATGCGAATGGGTATTCCTTTGGATTTGACCCATTGCATAACTTGTGCATCTGGAAATGCAAATACTACAGCATCAACTGCGAGTTGCTCATCATCTTTGAAATCGAAATTTACGAATTCATCAATAAACGGACATGCCTCTGCAATGGCTTTCGTGTAGCTTCTTCCAATGAAAATAACTTGAGTATTCGGTGCGTGTTTTTTAATATAACCACACATCGGAAGAGTGACTAAAACGTCTCCAATACTATCTGTTCTTGCAATTGCAATCCTATTTGGAAACCCAATGCTCATGTAACTTTTTGTATTTTAAGTGTGTGGCGAAAGCTGAAATTCGAGCAACAGTGAATCCAGATTTTCCATCGAGAAACCCAAGTCTAAAAAAATAGTCGGTACAAAATTTAACCATTGGGCTGAATATGCGTTTGAAAAATGGAGATTTTTTTCCTTGATTGAAAAGGTCTAAGGCTTGAATAGAAGTGAATTTATCTGCTTGAACATAATGCTGTTCAATGGTATAATAAGAGTAATGAAGACAGTGTCCATTTAAGACACAAACATCTTCTTTATTTAGGTTAGACAGGCTTTCATGAATGGTGCCCTCCCATTGGTTCAACTTTTTATTGAATAATCTAATTTTAATATCGGGATACCAGCCTCCGTGTCGAATGAAATTTCCGCAGTAATTGGTCATTCGTCTGAAAGCGGCTGGTTGTGGCGTATTTTTTTTCCAACTTAATATGGCTTCAATTAGCTGCGAATCCAAGACTTCATCTGCATCTATGCTGAGAATCCAGTCGTGTTGAGCCAGGGCATTGCCATCATTTTTTTGTTGTGAATATCCTTTCCAACTTTGTTGAAACACCGATGCTCCGCAGTCTTTGGCAACTTGAACGGTGTTATCTGTAGAGAATGAGTCCACAACAACAATGTCATCTGTCACCTGACTTACTGCACGAAGACATTTTTCAAGATGGTGTCCTTCATTGAAGGTTATGATTACTGCTGAAAGAGAAGTACTCATTTGATTTCAGTTGAATTCCACATGAAGAAGTGTGGGTTGTTCATGAAAGGTTTGATGTCTTTAACCGCAATTAAAACACCAAGATCTACAAGCCATAAAATTCCACCACCACCTGCGGTTGCAGAATAGAGCACAGGCACTTTTACATCGGTTCCTAAATACATGCGGTGAACGCCTAAATATCCGAGTGTGGCGTTAAGGGTAATTGCAATCGCTTTTTGATTTTTAAACGATTTTAGGATTTGAATTGATTTTCTATTGTTGAATTTTTCGCTATTTATCACCTGCGATTGCACTTGCCCAAAGGAATTGAGGGAAAACAATACGAGATAAATAAATAAAGTAATTCGCATTAGCCTAGTGTTCGTATGAATTCTTCAACTTTGTTTACCATATTCAAAGAGCCAATGAATAAAGGTGATCTTTGATGTAAGTCGGTTGGTTTAATTTCCATGATTCTTCCATTGCCATGACTGGCTTTTCCACCTGCCTGTTCAACAATGAAAGCAAGTGGATTGCATTCATATTGGATACGCAATTTTCCTTCAGGAGATTTTGAACTGCCCGGATACATGTAAATTCCGCCCTTAATGAGATTGCGATGAAAATCTGCTACTAAGGAACCAATATATCTGGCGCTGTAGGGACGATTTGTTTTTTTGTCGGACTCTTTACACCATGAGACATAGGCTTGAACGCCAGGGCTGCATGCATTGATATGCCCTTCGTTCACACTGAAAATTGCACCATCCTCGGGAATTCTCATGTTCGGATGAGAAAGAAAGAATTCACCAATACTCGGTTGTAAAGTAAATCCATTTACACCGTGTCCCGTAGTATAAACCAACATGGTACTGCTTCCGTATATGATGTATCCAGCAGCCACTTGCTCATCTCCCGTTTGAAGAAAGTCATTGACTGTGGCCATGTCTCCAATGCTAGATTTGCGTCTGAAGATGGAAAAGATGGTACCAATACTTACGTTTACGTCAATGTTAGATGAACCATCAAGCGGATCGAACAAAATGACATACTTTGCTTTTTTGCAATGTTCATGATCAAAGGCGAAATACTTTTCGTTTTCTTCTGATCCTGCACCAGCAACTTGACCGCCCCATTGCATGGCGTTGAGAAGGGTGTCGTCTGCAAAAACATCAAGTTTCATTTGAGTTTCGCCTTGTATATTCGTTTTCCCTGCGGCGCCTAAAATGTCTTGAAGGCCGGCTTTATTCACTTTGTGATTGATGATTTTACCAGCAATTCCAATATCTGATAGTAATCTACTTAAATCTCCTGAAGCGTAAGGGAAGTCTGACTGACGTTCCATGATGAATTCGCTGAGTGTTACAAGTGCGGCCATGATGCTAATTTACGCTTGATTGGTTAAGTGAGGAAATAAGAGAAGGGTAAGTTCAATGAATTCAGGAACCCCAAGTTGTTCAGGTCGTTTTTGAAAAATTGGAAGGTTTGTGTCGAGTTGGGTTCCACAAAGCGATTTAACACTGTTTCTCAG
>JBJTWB010000273.1:0-1356 GCA_046081505.1 Bacteroidota bacterium
GTGTCCAGTATCATCCGGAGGCGAGTGCTGGCCCGCATGATTCGAGATATCTTTTTGATGACTTTATTCAGACTGTAAAGCATGCTAAATCTGTGGTAGAATGACATTGTTCCAGCAAATGACTAACCAACACAAAACTGTGTTGTTTTTTTCTTTAGCGGCTTGCTCATATGTGTTCTTATTTTTATTTGCCGATGGTGTTGCTGGCGGGGGTGACACCTATACCCATTTTTTCATGTCGAAATACGCAGGCAATCACCCTGAGCTGTTTATGAATCAATGGGGTAAACCCGTATTTACAACGCTCTTTTTTCCTATCGCACAACTCGGTTTTAAGGCGGTACTCGGTTTCAATTTGATGCTCATTTTCGCGCAAGCTGGAATACTATTTAAAATCGCACAAAAACTTAACTTGCAACAGAACTGGTTAATACCCTTTCTGTTTTTTACCACTCCAGTTATTTTCGAGAATGCAATTTCGGCCCTTACAGAAATATTATTCGGAATGCTGGTCATTTCATTCCTATACCTCTCTTTGACGAAGAGAATTGTCCTTTCCTTACTCGCCATCAGTTGGCTACCTTTCGTGCGAAGTGAAGGCTTTATTTTCATTCTAATCATAGCATTGTATTACATCGTTAATCGTAAATGGAAATACCTGCCTTTCTTATTGTTTGGGACCATTATCATTAATTCAATGGGTTGGTATCTTTCAGGGGAACCGCTTTGGCTATTTTCAACCAATCCATATGTAAACACCGCTATTACTGCATACGGCAGTGGTTCATTTTTCCATTTCTTCCTATGGGGAATTCCCGTGTTTGGCTTAGGATTTATTTTACTGCTGCTGCAATCTTGGAACTTTTTTAAATCTGAGAAATGGTTTCAAAATGCCTTTCGTTTTGATTTTTTGTCATGGGATGCCATACGAATATGGTTTGTATACGGATTTTTTTGGTCGTTTTTTTTCGCACATGTGGTGCTTTGGTGGCAGGGAATGTGGGCAAGTTTGGGTTTGACTCGGGTCATGTTTTGTATTGCAGGCCCTTTTGTATTCATTATTCACGAAAAAATTTTTTCTGCACACGGG
This sequence comes from Bacteroidota bacterium, assembly GCA_046081505.1. Lineage (GTDB taxonomy): Bacteria > Bacteroidota > Bacteroidia > Flavobacteriales_D > Sanyastnellaceae > CAIZGX01. Next base: position 1,091 of record JBJTWB010000273.1, read on the forward strand.
GCTATTTTTTCCGACGGAAAAAAGACACTCAAATGGTGGGGCATTGTTGCAATTCTTTCTCCTTTATTGGCTAGTTCTATGATTCTGGAGAGAGTTGGATTTCCAACGGGGTTTGGCACGGAAGAAAGAATCATTAATCAAGCAATTGAGGAATTGAGGTTGACGAATAATTTGAAAGAACATGAAACCGTATATTTTGCTCATCCCTATTTCGCTGTCCCACTGAATCGTGACCCGTTCAATTCCGAGCAATCCATGCGCATTGA
>JBJTWB010000274.1:0-4270 GCA_046081505.1 Bacteroidota bacterium
GTGGATTGCGATTGAAATCGATTTTTCAAGATTCTGGATTGTGCGTATTTGTTCAACCTCCCAGTGTCGACACATTGCATCAACGTCTTGTGGCTCGTTCAACCGAATCTGAAGAAAAAATTCAACAACGCGTCGCAAAGGCGGAAAAAGAGATGGCCTTTGCAAATCAATTTGATGCGATAGTAGTCAATACTGATTTAGAGATTGCCAAAAAAGAAGCTGTAATTCTTGTTTCTGATTTTCTGAAAAAATGAAAATAGCCCTGCTTTTCGGGTCATTCAATCCCATACACCTAGGACATTTACAAATGGCTGAAGCCGGTATTAAATATGGGGTTGACGAAGTATGGTTTATTCCTTCACCACAAAACCCGCTCAAAGATTCAAAAGAACTTATAGATATTGAAGAGCGCATAGCCATGGTAAATTTGGCAATTTCAGGTTTCGAAAATTTCAAGTTAATTGACCTCGAGAAACATCTTGAAATTCCCTCCTATACGTACAAGACACTTCAGGTTTTATCTCAACGGTATACACACGAATTTTTTATTCTTTGCGGAACAGATGTCTTGCATCAACTTCCCGAATGGAAAAATGTAAATCTCATTCTTGAAAACTATTCATTTCTCGTTTGCCAAAGAGAGGTAGAATCGGAATGGCCCGAGAGCCTTCAATCTTATCAAGATAAATTCATCTTCATACCCTTTGAACAAAACTCCCTTTCAGCAAGTAACATCCGCTTGAAGCATTGCATTTCTCTCATTCCATCTGTTGACCGCTATATTCTTGAAAAACATTTGTATGGTTTTTAAACGGAGCTTTCAAACCCCCGTGGGATGGATTTTAGTAGAGATTGAAAATGATTGTATTTCTCGCCTTGATTTCCAAGAAAATCAAAGTGAACATGAAGGAAAGCATGCCCTTTTCTTGGAATGTGAAAAACAATTGAAAGCCTATTTCAATGGTGAATTGGAAAAATTCAACTTGCCCGTTCGTACCTCAGGTACACCTTTTCAGATTTCTGTATGGGAAGAACTCAAGAAAATTCCATTCGGTACTACGGTCTCTTACCTATCTATTGCCAAACGCTTGAACAATGAAAAGGCGGTTCGCGCTGTTGGTCAAGCCATAGGAAAAAACCCAATTGCCATTGTAATTCCTTGCCACAGAGTAATAGGGAAAAACAATGCATTAACGGGCTTTGCAGGTGGTCTTGATCGAAAAAGGAAATTGTTGCAACTGGAAAACTTTGAATTATTTCCCTTAAATTCGAATTAAATCTTAACCAATGGAAAACGAAATTACACCCGCACCTGATCAAATATTCGATAACCACAGACCATGGGATATGGAAAAAAACACCTTCTCCATGTTGATGTATTTGGCTTTGATATTTGGATTATTGGGTGCCATTTTAGCCATTGTCATGTGGGCTACAAACAAAGAGAAAAGTCCATTTGTAGACTCACACGGTAAAAACATTTTGAACTGGTTCATTAGTTCTATGATATACATTGTAGCATCCATTATTCTGGCCTTTTTCTGCATCGGATATTTACTCCTTTTTGGCGTTGCTATAACACATTTAATTTTCATCATCATGGGAGCAATCAAAGCAAACAACGGTGAGACTTTTAAATTTCCTATAGCCATTCCTTTTGTGAAGTAATTCGCTGAATTTCCTTTATTTTTGCGCCCGCATGGATTTAATAATTATTCCAACTTACAACGAGCGTGAAAACGTGGAAGATATGATTCATGCTGTCTTCGAACAAGGAGACAACTTCCATTTACTTATTGTTGACGACGGTTCTCCAGATGGAACAGCACAACTTGTAAAACAAAAAATGCACATATTTCCAGATCGCTTGCACGTGATAGAGCGTTCAGGAAAATTAGGGCTTGGCACGGCTTACATTGCAGGATTCAAATGGGCTTTAGAAAAAGGATACACGTATATTTTTGAAATGGACTGTGATTTCTCGCACAATCCGAAAGACTTAAACCGCCTGTTGTCTGCGTGTAAAAACAACCTCGGTGTTGCCGTGGGTTCAAGGTATGTGAATGGCGGGGGAACCATAGACTGGCCTTGGCATAGAAGATTAATTAGCAAAGGCGGAAGCATCTATGTTAACCTTATTCTTGGTCTAGGTGTGAAGGATAGTACCGGTGGTTTTGTTTGTTATTATCACGAAGTTTTGAAATCGCTAAACCTAGATGAAATTCAATTTATTGGATATGCCTTCCAAATTGAAATGAAATACAAATCAAAGAAAAAAGGTTTCCAAATCACAGAGGTTCCAATACAATTTGCAGATAGAACCAAAGGCACCAGTAAAATGAGTTTAAACATTTTCCACGAAGCTTTTCTTGGCGTGCTAAAAATGCGGTTTTCAAAAAAATAATTCCATGAAACAAGTAATTAAAAATGTAACAATTGTAAACGAAGGTGAACAGTTAATTAAAGATCTGTGGATTGAAAATGACATAATCAAATTCATTGTAGAACCCAATGAAATGGATCACCAGCATGCAGATGCTCTTTTCGATGGCACAGGGAAATATTTGTTACCGGGATTAATAGATGATCAGGTGCATTTCAGAGAACCCGGCCTAACGCATAAAGGCGATATTTCAACTGAATCTGCCGCTGCCGCTGCGGGCGGAGTAACTTCCTATATGGAAATGCCCAACACCAACCCCAGCGCCATAACACACGAATTATTACAAGCAAAATTTGACCGTGCAGAAGAAGTTTCTACTGTGAACTATAATTTCTTCATGGGTGCAACACCTGAGAATGTTAAAATTCTGGCTGAAATAAATCCCAACGAAGTATGCGGAGTTAAAATATTCATGGGTTCCTCAACCGGTAATCTTTTGGTGAATAAAAAAGATGCATTAGAACTTATTTTTTCTGAAGTAAAAACCCTCATTGCAACGCATTGTGAAGATGATGAGATTATCAAATTCAATTTGAATCAACTTCAAGCAACAAACACCGAACTCACTGCTGCACACCACCCCATTATTCGCAATGAAGAAGCCTGTTATGCATCGTCTTCTATGGCCGTTGAATTGGCTAAAAAACACGATGCACGATTGCATATTTTACACATTAGCACGGCCAAAGAGCTTGAGCTTTTCGACAACGATTTACCCCTCTCCGAAAAAAGAATTACTGCCGAAGCATGCATTCATCATTTGTGGTTCACAGACGAAGATTACGCAACCAAAGGCAATTACATTAAGTGGAATCCCGCTGTTAAAGGCGTATTTGATCGCATGGCTATTCGCGAAGCAGTGAAAGATGGGAGAATAGATGTCATTGCAACAGACCACGCTCCGCACACAACAGAAGAAAAAGAACAAGAATTTTTGAAAGCGCCAAGTGGCGGACCCTTGGTTCAGCACAGCCTGTTGGCATTGCTTGATCTGGTGAATCAAGGAATCTTCGATATTGAAATGGTTGTGAAAAAAACATCACATGCCGTTGCCGAAATGTTTCAAATTGACCGACGCGGATTTATTCGTGCAGGGTATTATGCAGACCTTGTGTTGGTTGATATAAATGAGACAACCCAGGTAACAAAAGAGAGTTTACTTTACAAATGCAAGTGGTCTCCTTTCGAAGGTCACACCTTTCATTCACGCGTGATCTCTACTTGGTGCAATGGTCAATTGGTTTATCACAATGGCCTGCTCACAGGAATAAAGGCGGGTAAACCCTTACGCTTTTGTAGGTCGTAAGAAACTACCGAAAAATAAATATCCCAATAGCCAACATAGGGTTACTGACATCATATCAGAATTAAAACGTTTTACACGGGTTGTGCGTCAGGCGGGGTGACGTGCAAACTTGAAGCAGCAGAAAACTTTAGAATTGGGGAGTATGAATAAAAATGCCACTAACAGCGTGTAAGCGCAACCCTCTGGGTATGCGCCTACACGCAAACCGTTAGCGTTCATTGGTATAAACACGACAGAAACAAAAAAAACAACAAATTTGACAGGCGAAACCTTAAAAGCCTTTTTAAAAGAGTAGGGAAAATTAAAAACAAGTAATATGATAAAAAACAAATCAAGACCCATTGTACTCCTCACAGTAGGACTGCTATGGGCGGGATTTACACAAGCTCAAGAGTCTGCCAATTCATCTGGTGGTGATGCCACAGGTAGCGGTGGTACTGTTGCTTACAGTATCGGACAAGTAGTATACACAACCAACACGGGAAGTGATGGAAGTGTAGCTCAGGGAGTGCAGCATGCCT
>JBJTWB010000275.1:0-30442 GCA_046081505.1 Bacteroidota bacterium
TTGGTTTTGGTGATGGTTGATAATAGAAGGGAAAAAGATAAATGAGTACAACAACAGGCGGAATAAATAACACAAAGAGAAAACGAAACTTTTTCAATAGTATGAGATACGTAATACCACCAATAAGAAAGAAGAGAAGACCACTAATTGTTGCTGTTATGTACAAGAAGAACAGGCTGAGAGTAAGTAAAACGAATGGAACTAAACGATGGAATTGTTTATCAGATAATGTATGAAAGAACAATACAGATGCAAGTATTGAAAGCCGTATGTGAGAGATAAGGAAAGAGGCTTTCCGTGGATCAGCTAAAGGATAGTGAATTAATCCATAAGCAATAGATGCAATGAGCGAGACTACTACCCCTATCACTAATGCGTTCCAAATGAATTTTGTTTCATTTGTTGTGAATGAATTGGGAGTAGAAAATAAGAATGGTGCTATACAAAATGGTAATATGGTTTTTGCTTCGTTAAAAACAGTTGAGTCGAAATGAAAAGTAGCCGAAACTAGAATTGAAAGGAGAAGAAGAATGAAATATTTTGACTTTGTTAAAGAAGGGTATTTTTTGGTTTTAATAGCAATGGTAATTGTTGCTATAAACAATAACCCCATGGCGATTGAGGCCCCAACGTTCCAAATGGGAATAAAGAGAGCCCATAAAGCAAGGGTGAGTGAGATTGGGGATAGAGAAAGAATTTTTCTCATTTATTTTTTATCTGTAGCGACAGAGGATAGGATCGTTGAGTATTGGTTACTTGTCAAAACTTCTGATGATTTTTGAATAAAAAAATCACGATCTAGCGAATATTCCAGTGCTCTTACCTCATGAAAGTACATTTGTATGATTTTTTTTTCTAATTCAGGAAGTATACTTTTTTTATCAACGAGAAGTGTATTGAGAATTGCACCACTTAGAGATTCTTTCAGTTGAGTCAAGGAATTGCTTACCTCTTGGGTAGAAATAGCAGAAAGATCTTCGGTTAACTTTTTATATCCTTCGAACCATTCAGGAAATATTTTCTCGCCATTTTCCGAAGTTAATTGTGCGAACTCAAGATATTCAGCATCTGAAAGCATAAAGTTCATGGAATCAATGGTTTCATGCTTCAATCTGTAATTTACACCGAAATTGAAATACGCATAATTCTTGTCAAGAGATTTGAATAAAAGTTGTTTATCTGAAGCGGTTAGTTCAATGTCGGGTTGAATACCCCGACCATCTTTGACAATTCTACCATTTTTTGTTTTAAAAAGGCTTTCATTGTGCTCTTCAGTTAACTGAGCTTTTCCATTTTGCTTATTTCCGTAATCGAGTTTTTGAATGCACCTACCGCTGGGAGTGTAGTATTTGGCTACAGTGATTTTCATTTTTGAATTGTAGCTTAAATCGAGCGTTTGTTGTACCAAACCCTTTCCAAAAGAGTTGTTACCGATAATAACCGCCCGATCTAAATCTTGAAGAGCCCCGCTAACAACCTCAGATGCTGAAGCCGAGCCCTCATCTATGAGAACAACGATTGGGATTTGGGTATCTAAAGGTTCGTTCGATGCTGTGTAAACTTGTTCCCATTCATTAGCCTTACCTCTTGTCTTGGTTATGACTGTTCCTTTCGGAACAAAGAAGTTTACTATGTTCACCGCCTCCATTAATAGACCACCACCATTTCCTCTTAAATCGAGTATAAGTTGTGTAGCTCCCGCGCCTTTTAACTTTCTAAAGGCAGTGGCCACCTCATTTGATGCGGTTTGTGTAAAACCATCAAGTTTAATATAACCCGTGGTAGATCCAATGATTTTAGACAAGGGTACATCAGGGTTTTTTATTGATTCTCTCGTAAGTGTTATTTGCTCTGGAGTATCTTTACCTAATTTCTTTACTGTTATTGTTAATTGAGAGCCAGGCGCCCCGGTTATTCCGTCTTCGAGTTTATCTAAATCTACACCTTGAATACTTTTGTTTCCAATATGTGTAATGATATCACCAGCCCTCAATCCAGCCTTGTCTGCAGGAAAACCTTTAAAAACTTCTAGCACGGTATTTTCATTATTAACAAGACTTATTCTACTTCCAATTCCGCCATATTTTCCCGTTTGTAAATAAAAAGCATCTTCAATTTTAGATTCAGGATAGTATACTGTGTAAGGATCGAGGTTCCTTAACATGGCCTGTATTGCTTCAGTAATAACACTACCTGGGGTTGTATTTTCAACGTAGAGCTGATCAACTTGCTTGTATGCATCAATGAATATTTCAAGCTGTTTATTTATTTCGAAATAATCAGAGGTGGGCTGGGCTTTTAAAGCTAGGCCTTGGAACATGAAAACGGATAGAATGACACAAATTGCAATTCTATTTAGGCTGGAAATATTGAAGAACATCTTGAATTAAGATTTGTGTTTTTTGATTGATATATGCTTGGTTAGGTAGGGTCTTACCGGTAAATATAAAGGCTAACGAAATTTGAAGCTGCTTGTTGCTTGCCAATTCTATAATGGGAAACTTTTGATGTCGATATGCTTCGCGAAATAGGCGTTTTATTCTATTTCTGTCGTGGGCTCTTTTGTATTTCTTTTTTGGAGCGGTGAACATGGCTTTTACATCAGCAGTACCAGGCTCTGCATGGGCAAGCACAATAATAGCGGGAGCTTTGAAAGCCACCCCTTTTTCATACAAAACCTCTATTGCCTTTTTTTTCTTGAGGCGTTCAGTTTTCTTTAATGAATGACCAAGACCACTATTTGAAGAACTGCTCATAATTCTCTAGCGCATTAATGGCAGAGGAGACGTCGCGATCAGACGTGTTAATAAATTCAATCATTGCCTTTTCACCGTATATAGAACGGGTTATCTGAGCTTTCATTCTCTCAGAAACAAGCATCTTTATTTTGTTTTTTTCGTTTTGACCAACAGTAATATTTTGTAGTTCTGCAGCTGTAAAAACCTCTTGTATCAAACCTTCCGGAACACTGTATTTCAGCATGAAGTCATTTGAGCCAGAGAATTTATTTGTAATGCTTTTGTTGTGATCCAAATAATCGAAGCCAACATTTCGAATGATTCCGAAGTTTACAATTTGCGCAAAGTTGTATGAGCTTTTTGTTGAATCATATGGAGCGAAAACATCTGGAATAATACCACCCCCTCCGTAAACAGCTCTTCCTTTAGGGGTAAGTTTTTTCATGGAGTCATTTTTTACAATTTGTGACTCGTTATACATTTCACCTGAATTCCACCTGTTACTTGTTTCTTGATGATATAACTCCTTTTGATCATAAGGCTTTTGTATGCATCTTCCAGTAGGTGTATAATATCGGGCCGTTGTAAGTCGAATGGCGCTATTGTCGGGCAAAAGAACTTCATTTTGAACCAACCCCTTACCGAAAGATCGTCTTCCTACAATGAGGGCGCGATCCCAATCTTGAAGTGCCCCGGCTAATATTTCACTTGCAGAGGCGCTATTTTCATCAATTAACACCGCCAATTTCATATCAACGAATTCACCTCTTTTTTGAGTCACATAATCTTTTCTTGGAGAATGTAAGCCTTCGGTATACACCATGAGTTGGCCAGCCTCTAAAAACTCTTCGGTAATTGCAGTTGATTGTTCTAAAAGCCCTCCGCCATTGTCACGAAGGTCTATGATGAGAGAGGTGCACCCATCATATCTGAGATTACGAACGGCAGATACAAACTCGTTGTGGGTATTTTGACCAAAGCGCTCAAGTTTTAAATACCCAATACCCGAGTTTATTGCATAAGATGCAGTAACGCTTGGAAGAGGAAGGGCTCCTCGCTGAACGGCAATTCGTAATGTCTCTTTTTTTCTTTTGATGTCGAGATCAACCGTGGTTCCGGATTTTCCCTTCAGCAGCTTCATTACAGATTCATTGGTTAAACCAATATGAGCAATGTTTTTTCCATCGACCTGTACTATGCGATCTCCAGCCTGCAGCCCAGCTTGCATGGAGGGTCCATTTTCAATAACCCGGTTTACCATAAGCGTATCTCGAAGTATGATAAACTCAATTCCAATGCCGTCATATGAACCATTTAATTCTTCTTGTGCTTGAGCATATTGTTCAGGCGTAAAGTAGCTACTATGAGGGTCTAGTCTATTTAATATAGCCGCAATAGCATCGTCAATTATGAGTTTTTTATCGACGCTATCAACGTAATTTTCCTCAATGAAATCAATTAAGCTAACAAGTTTGTTTGGGTTGTCTTCAGCGCCGATTTTAATACTGAACAAATTCTTATCGGCTAAAAATATTCCAATTAGAATTCCAAAAATAAGTACCGCAGCATAGTAAAAAGGCTGAAACGGAGACTTCCCAGATTTGATATTATCTATATCTTCTGTCATTGGTAAATTGGATTTCGTTGTACCACCTCAACACCAGCATTTTGAAGAAAATCAATGGCTGTTCTGTCTTTATATGCATCTACATAAACCATTCGTTTAATTCCAGCTTGAAGAATGAGTTTACAACAGTCTTTACACGGGCTTAAGGTAATGTAAAGGGTTGAGCCGAGCGCATTATTTGTTGATTTTGCCACTTTTAAGATGGCATTAGCCTCTGCATGTAACACATACCAATGGGTTTCACCCTGCTCATTTTCGCAACAGTTCGGAAAACCACTTGGGGTTCCATTGTAGCCATCTGAAATAATGACTCCATCCTTGACTAAAAGTGCTCCAACCTGCTTTCGAGAACAGTGGGAAAGTTTCGCCCACTCTGTGGCCATTCGCAAATACGCAAGGTCATAGCGAAGTTGTTTTTCTTCAGAAACAGAGGGCATTAACGAAGTGTATTAATATTCGTCTTCGTTAAAAAAGAAGTCTTCTTTGGTGGGATAATCTGGCCAAATGTCTTCAATGCTTTCGAAAACCTCTTCATCGTCTTCAATTTGTTGAAGATTTTCAACTACTTCAAGAGGAGCACCGGCACGCATGGCATAGTCAATTAACTCCTCTTTCGTTGCGGGCCATGGGGCGTCTTCTAAATATGATGCTAATTCTAAGGTCCAGTACATAGTAATTCGTATAAGTTCTATTCTTACGCGAAAATAACATTTTTAGAATACGAAGCAAGTATTAAATGCGGTCTATTCGGAAATGTTTGTGTTTACCTCTTGAATTGGAAATCTGCCTTTTTTGAAAACGTTTCGATTTACAGGTTTGTCTTTCCGAATTTTTCGTTGCTCTTCAATGGGAAGATGAGTAATTTCCTTACACGCATTTGAACAGCAATTTTCAAATTGTTCTTTGCATTTCGGACATTGAATGAATAAAATATGACAAGCTAGATTCGCGCAATTGGTGTGTAAGTCAAAAGGGTCACCACACTGATGACAATGGGCAATGACCTCTTCAGAAACACGCTCTGCTAGGCGCTCATCAAAAACAAAATTAACTCCCCTGAATTTATTTTCCAGATGATTCGCCTTGATGTCGCGGGCGTATTTGATGATGCCACCTTCTAAATGATAGACGTTGTCAAACCCTTTATGTTTCATGAAAGCGGTAGCCTTTTCGCATCGAATTCCCCCCGTGCAATACATAAGTACGTTCTTGTCTTTATCCTTTTCAAGGATTTCTTCAACCACCCTTAACTCTTCTCGAAACGTATCAACATCGGGCATGAGCGCTCCTTGAAAATGCCCTACCTCACTTTCGTAATGGTTACGCATATCTACTACCACGGTGTTGGGGTCTCTCATTTTTTCATTCCACTCTTCCGCCGTTAAATACTTTCCGGTATTTGAGGGGTTGAATGTTGGGTCGTCAATGCCATCAGCAACAATTTTGTTTCTCACTTTTACTTTTAGGGCGAAAAATGATTTTCCGTGTTCCACAGCAGTGTTTAAGCGAACACCGTTCAGAAAGGGTATAGCGTATAACTGTTCTACGAATGTGTTGAATTGACTTGAGGGTATGGAAATTTGTGCATTTATTCCTTCACTAGCAATATAAGTTCTTCCCAAGACCCCTATTTCAGACCACGCGGCATAAAGTGCGTCTCTGAAGAGTTGTGGCTCTGAGATGGAGTGGTATTTATAGAAGGAAATTGTTGTTCGCTCTACATTTTCTTCGAGCATGCGTTGACGCAGAATGCGCTTATCAATGGTATTATGCAGTTTATTCATCTGAACAAGTGTATATTATTCGAGAGCTGCAAATTTATTAATTAGACCATTACAAGCGCAATTTCTTTTAATTTTTCTCGGATGAATTGGGGATCTGGGCTAGTTACCAAATCCATGCGAAATGGTTTGAAATGAGGAATACCTTTGAAGTAATTGGTGTAATGCCTGCGCATTTCAAGAACTCCTAAAACAGGCCCTTTCCATTGTATAGAAAATTCAAAATGTTTTAAACAAGCCTCAACACGTTCATGAATGGTAGGGGGCGGTAAAAGTTCTTTGGTGTTGAAATAGTGTTTAATTTCTCTGAAGATCCAGGGATATCCGATGCTTGCCCTACCAACCATTATTCCATCAACCCCAAACCGCTCTTTATATTCCCATGCTTTTTCCGGAGAATCGATATCTCCATTTCCAAAAATGGGAATATGTATTCGAGGGTTGTCTTTTACGCGTCTAATTAGCTCCCAATTGGCTTCACCCTTATACATCTGAACGCGGGTTCTGCCGTGTATTGTCAGCGCTTGAATGCCTATATCTTGCAGCCTTTCAGCCACATCTTCAATGTTCTTTGAACCCTCATCCCAACCCAAACGGGTTTTAACTGTAACAGGAAGTTTTGTTGCCTTCACCACAGCCTCGGTCATACTGACCATTTTTGGAATATTCTGCAAAATTCCTGCACCTGCACCCCTGCAAGTCACTTTTGAAACTGGACATCCATAGTTAATGTCAAGAAGATTGGGTTGAACAGACTCAATAATCTCCGCTGAGCGGACCATTGATTCAATCTCACTTCCAAAAATCTGCACGCCAATTGGTCTTTCATATTCGAAAATGTCAAGTTTTTTTTTGCTCTTAATAGCATCGCGAATTAACCCCTCACTACTAATAAACTCGGTGTACATGAGATCTACCCCCTGTTCTTTACATACCAGTCTGAAAGGTGGATCACTCACATCTTCCATTGGGGCTAAAAGCAACGGAAAGTCGGGAAGCTCAATGTCTCCAATTTTAATCAAAGCGAAGTTGAATTAAATGGTCATGATGTCCTTGTCTTTTGCAGCAAGAACCTCATCAACTTTTTTATTGAAGCGATCTGTTAACTCTTGAACTTTTGTTTCTCCAGATTTTGCTTCATCTTCTGGTAAACCATCTTTTTGAGCCTGTTTTAGGAAGTCAATCGCCGCTTTTCGAGAGTTACGAATTCCAACTCGTGCGTGCTCTCCTTCTGCGTGTGAACGCTTTGAAAGTTCTTTTCTTCTCTCTTCGGTTAGCATGGGCACGGCAATCATAATAACGTCTCCGTTATTTTGAGGATTTAAGCCCAAGTTTGCCTCCATTATGCCCTTAGAAATAGAGTCTAACATTCCCTTTTCCCAAGGTTGAACGGTTAATGTTCTTGCGTCAGGCGTGGTAATGTTGGCAACATTTTTAAGAGGGGTAAGACTTCCGTAATAATCTACACGAACACCTTCCAGCATAGCAGGTGTTGCCTTTCCGGCTCTAATTTTATTCAATTCAAATTCAAGGTGCTCAATGCTTTTATTCATGGCATCTTGTGCCTCATCTAAAGCCATTTTAACTTCGTCAGACATATTTATTTTTGTTTAAAATTCTACTTTTGTTCCTACTGCATCACCCTGAACCAATCGCATTAAATTTCCCGACTTATTCATGTCAAAAACAATGATGGGCAGTTTATTTTCATTGCAAAGGGTAAATGCGGTCATGTCCATAACATTCAACCCTTTTTCAAATACTTCAGAAAAAGTAACAACATCATATTTTTCTGCAGAAGGATTTTTCTCTGGATCTGCGGTATAGATTCCATCAACTCGAGTTCCCTTGAGAACAACGTCTGCCTCAATTTCAATGGCCCGCAATGAAGCTGCTGTATCCGTTGTGAAAAAAGGATTACCCGTACCCGAACCGAAAATAACCACGCGATTTTTTTCAAGATGGCGAACAGCTTTGCGTTTAATAAAAGGTTCACAAATCTGTTTCATCTCAATAGCACTTTGAAGTCGTGTGGGAACTTCAACGCTTTCAAGCGCACTTTGTAACGCCATGCTGTTAATCATGGTTGCAAGCATGCCCATATAATCACCTTGCGTTCTCTCCATTCCACCTTGTTCTGCTTGAACCCCACGGAAGATGTTTCCACCACCAATGACAATTGCTATTTCAACCCCCTTTTCCCAAACAGCTTTAATTTCTTGTGCGTACTGCATAATGCGCACATTGTCTATTCCGAACTGTTTGTCGCCCATTAAGGCCTCACCACTTAATTTGAGAAGAATGCGTTGGTATTTCATACTTCGCGAAGTTAGTGAATTAGGTCATTCTGCACCCTATCTTCGCATACGATTCTACACGATTTATGGAATACGATTTTAGAAACATTGAAGTTAAATGGCGCAAGAAATGGGCGCAAGACGAGTATTATAAAGTTACAGAAGACCCGAATAAAAAGAAATTTTATGTTTTGGATATGTTCCCCTATCCAAGCGGAGCTGGGCTGCATGTTGGTCACCCGCTCGGTTATATTGCCTCTGACATTTACACACGATACATGCGTCACAAGGGCTTTAACGTGCTTCACCCCATGGGTTATGATTCATTTGGTTTGCCCGCAGAACAATACGCTATTTTAACGGGCCAGCACCCCGCTAAAACCACGGAACAAAACATAGAACGTTATCGAGAACAGCTAGACAAAATTGGGTTTTCGTATGATTGGAGTAGAGAGGTTCGAACCAGTTCTCCCAATTACTATAAATGGACACAGTGGATTTTCGGATTGTTATTTAATTCTTGGTATGACTTGGAGTTGAATAAAACGCGTCCGGTCTCTGATCTTATTAGCAAGTTTGAAGAGAATGGTTCGTATGGTGTGAATGCCCATATGGATGAAGAGTGGTGGAAAAATTATGTTCTAGAAGCTGACCATATTTTCTCTCCTCAATTTGAAGGCGAATTCACTGCGACCGATTGGAGGAGTATGAATGAGGCGCAAAAAGAAGCTTTGCTCATGAACTATCGCATTGCTTACCTAGCTGACTCTGTTGTGAATTGGTGCCCGGCCTTAGGAACTGTTCTAGCGAATGATGAAATTAAAGACGGAGTTAGCGAACGCGGCGGACACCCCGTTGAGCAGAAGAAAATGCGTCAGTGGAGCATGCGAATTTCTGCTTTTTCTGAACGATTGATTTCTGATTTAGACACTATTGATTGGCCCGAGAACATTAAGGAAATTCAACGCAATTGGATTGGAAAATCTTCTGGTGCACGGGTGCGTTTTCAAGCTGAGAAAGAAGTTACCATTGAGGTTTTCACTACACGTCCGGACACGCTTTATGGCGTATCATTTTTAACATTAGCTCCTGAGCACGAAAGTGTGGAGATTCTAACCACGGCTGAACAGCGAGAAACTGTGGCAGAGTATGTGGCAAGCGCTAAAATGAAAACAGAGCGTGATCGTATGGCCGAGAAAAAGATTTCAGGTGTGTTCACTGGAAGCTATGCGTTGCATCCGTTTACGGGTGAACAAATTCCAATTTGGATTGGTGATTATGTTTTGGCAGGTTATGGAACAGGCGCTGTAATGGCCGTTCCTGCAGGGGATCAGCGCGATTATGATTTTGCGAAACACTTTAATTTAGAGATAAAAAACATTTTTATCGATTCAGATTTATCAGAGAAAGCGGAAACATCGAAAGATACTTTTCTTGCCAATTCAGATTTTCTGAATGGAATGAATTACCATTCGGCATTCGATGCGGTGTGTGAACGATTAATGGAAATAGGTGCCGGTGAAAAACGAATAAACTATCGCTTACGCGACGCCGTGTTTAGTCGTCAGCGATACTGGGGAGAACCCTTTCCTATTTATTATGAAAACGGCATTCCTCGTTTAATCAATACGGAAGATCTTCCAACAGAATTACCAGATGTAGACGCCTATCTTCCTACAGAATCGGGTGAGCCACCCCTGGCTCGTGCGAAGAATTGGGAGAGAAATGGCATGGCAATGGAGTGTAATACCATGCCCGGTTGGGCGGGGTCTTCATGGTATTTTTTGAGATACATGGATCCGCATAATACCCATGAAATAGCGAGCAAAGAAGCTATGAATTATTGGGGCCAGGTGGACTTGTACATGGGGGGTGCAGAGCACGCAACAGGCCACTTGTTGTATTCCCGTTTTTGGACGAAAGCGCTATTCGATTTGGGATATATACCATTTAATGAACCGTTTAAAAAAATGATTAACCAAGGAATGATTCTTGGTCGAAGCAGCTTTGTTTATCGCATTAAAGACACCAACACGTTTGTTACATACGAAAGAAGAAAAGAATACGAAACTCAGCGGTTGTATGCAGATATTTCTTTGGTAGATAATGATAAATTGGATATTGAGGCCTTTAAGAATTGGCTTCCTGAATATGCCAATGCTGAATTCATAATGAATGAAAACAGCGAATATACGTGCGGCTCTGAAGTTGAGAAAATGTCGAAGTCGAAGTACAACGTACAAACCCCTGACGAGTTAGTGGAAAAATTTGGAGCAGACACATTGCGTTGTTATGAAATGTTCTTGGGCCCCGTTGAGCAGAGCAAGCCCTGGGATACCAAAGGAATTAACGGTGTCCACAATTTCTTGCGAAGGTTCCACAGATTGTTTTTAGAGAACGAGGTGTTTTCAGTTTCTTCAGAAGAGCCAACGGCGGCTGAAATGAAAGTGGTTCACAAGACCATTAAAAAGATAACCGAAGATCTAGAGCGCTTTTCTTGGAATACAGTTGTAAGTGCTTTCATGATTGCAACGAATGAACTTACAGATTTGAAATGCAACAAACGGACGGCATTAGAGCCACTGGTAATTATGCTTTCGCCATATGCACCTCATTTGGCAGAGGAAATTTGGAGTGAGTTAGGGCATGCTGGTTCGGTTATGAATGAGACTTGGCCCGCTGTTGAGAACAAATATTTGGAAGACGATAATTTTGAATATCCAGTTTCTTTCAATGGGAAGACACGCTTCTTCTTGTCTTTACCAGTAGGTATGAGTGCTGCAGATGTTGAGGCGCAGGTATTGGCGCATGAGAGTACGGCCAAATATTTGGAAGGAAAAACACCGAAAAAAATCATAGTTGTTTCAAGGCGAATTGTAAATGTTGTTATGTAATATTTAATTTCGAAATAGAATGATTTCAAGAGCCACCATTGATCGAATTTATCAGGCCATTCTCATAGAGGATGTAATTGGTGAGTTCGTTCATTTGAAGAGAAGTGGCTCGTCATTTCGAGGGTTATCTCCTTTTGTGAACGAAAAAACACCGAGCTTCTTTGTTGTTCCGGCGAAGGGAATTTATAAAGACTTTAGCTCGGGTAAGGGGGGAAATGCCATTGATTTTTTAATGCAGCACGAAAAACTCTCTTATCCAGAAGCGTTGAGATGGTTGGCGGCGAGGTATAATATTGAAATTGAAGAGGAACAGGAAAGCGAAGAACAGCGTGCTGAAAAATCCGAAAGAGAACAATTAGCTGTTGTTACGGAATTTGCAAACAAGTATTTTCAGGAACAACTGCATCATTCCGAAATTGGAAGAAACATTGGGCTATCTTATTTCGAAGAGCGTGGCTTCAGAGAAGACATCATTAAAAAATTTCAATTGGGTTATTGTCCTGAAGGTTGGGACAAAATGTCTCAAGCGGCTTTATCTGCAGGTCATTCATTAACCTATTTGTTAA
Source organism: Bacteroidota bacterium (assembly GCA_046081505.1). Taxonomy (GTDB): domain Bacteria; phylum Bacteroidota; class Bacteroidia; order Flavobacteriales_D; family Sanyastnellaceae; genus CAIZGX01. Next base: position 11,904 of record JBJTWB010000275.1, read on the forward strand.
AAACAGGTTTAACGAGAGAAAAAGATGGCGCACCCTATGATTTTTTTAGGGGGAGGGTTATGTTTCCAATTCACAATGTGAGCGGAAAAGTCATAGCGTTTGGTGGTAGAACACTGAAGGTAGAAAAGGAAATTGCCAAGTATTTCAACAGCCCTGAGAGTGATCTATACCACAAGAGCAATGTGTTATATGGTATGCATTTGGCAAAAAATGCCATGGTGAAAGATGACAATTGCTATTTGGTTGAGGGATATACAGATGTAATAGCATTGCATCAAGCAGGTGTAGAGAATGTAGTGGCGAGTTCGGGAACAAGCCTCACAGAGGGGCAAATTCGATTAATTAAACGATTCACCTCCAACATTACAATCTTGTATGACGGAGATAAGGCCGGTATTAAAGCAAGTTTTCGAGGTATTGATATGATTTTGAAGGAAGGGTTGAATGCGCGAGTAGCAACTTTTCCAGATGGTGATGATCCAGATAGCTTCGCGAAAAAACATTCTAGTGAAGAGATTACAAATTATATAGCTACTAACGCCAAAGATTTTATTCGTTATAAAACATCTCTTCTTCTTGAAGAAGTTGGAAATGATCCCATTAAAAAAGCGGGATTAATTAAAGGAATTGTAGAGAGTATTGCGCTAATTCCAGATGCAATTAAGCGATCCGTTTTCATTCAAGATTGTGCGCAGATAATGCAGATTGGTGAATCTGTTTTGCTGTTGGAATTAAACAAGATTTTACTCTCTAATAAAAAGGGTAAGGAGGAAACACCAACAATACCAACTTCTCCGGATGTACAACAAGAGGTTCCAATTGAACCGACTTCTTTGGACGAAGGATTTACCACGCTTCCAATAGAAAGGGAGTTAATTCGATTGCTTATAACCTATGGAGAGTATGCCATTTCAATCAACATCATACAAGAAGACATGACGGTTAAGGCTCAGGATATTTCTGTTGCAGACTATATCATTGGAACCATTGAAGAAGATAAAATAAAGTTTCAATCTGAATTGTATCAACTCATGTTCAATGAATACGTTTCATTGGTTAATGAAAAATCGCTTTTCGAAGAATCTGAGTTTACTCAGCATGGAAATGAAAGGGTGCGAAATGAAGCGGCAGATATATTCACCCCAAAGTATCAACTGAGTGAAAACTGGATGAACAAGCACGGTGTTTATTCAGAAAAAGAAGAAGACCGCTTAGCAATTACAATCAAAGATTGCTTGTTTCGATTGAAATTGAGAAATGTACAATTGCGCATGAAAAGCTTGGAAATGGAGTTGGCAGAGTCGAAATCAGATGAAGAGATTTTCATGTTAATGGCTGAGAAGAAACGTCTCGATTTTGTTCGTGCAAAAATTGCCGATTACTTTGGAATTATCACTTTATAATTGAATCAGTTTTCTTTTATCTTCGAACCAAATTAGAAAGGACATGAATAGAAAGGAATTTAAAAAATATGCAACGGGCCACTTGGTCATGAACAGCACTACGGTTGACGATGTGGTATCACATATGTACGGCCCTGAAATGATGACCAGAACGGTCATTGAAGAGAGAAATATGCCCTTCAGGGAAGTGGATGTCTTTTCAAGACTCATGGCTGATCGCATTATTTTTCTCGGCACTGAGATTGACGATTACATTGCAAACATCATTCAAGCCCAATTGCTCTTTTTAGAAAGCACAGATTCCAAGAAAGACATTCAGATATACATCAACTCTCCAGGGGGAAGTGTATACGCAGGATTGGGAATTTATGATACCATGCAATACATTAACCCAGATGTAGCCACAATTTGTACGGGAATGGCCGCCTCTATGGGTGCTGTTTTGTTGTGTGCAGGTGCAGCGGGAAAAAGAACAGGTTTAAAGCACTCTCGCGTCATGATTCACCAACCGTTAGGAGGTGCTAGAGGTCAGGCTTCAGATATTGAAATTACGGCCAGAGAAATACAAAAATTGAAGAAGGAGTTGTATGATATCATTGCCACCCATAGTGGTCAAACGTATGATAAAGTATGGGAAGACAGTGACCGTGACTATTGGATGATTGCACAAGAAGCGAAGGAGTATGGAATGATAGATGAAGTTTTAGAAAGAAAGAAATAAACACCGCTTACAAAAACAGGGAAGAGACACGAACTTCGTGTCTCTCTTTGTTTCTAAAAAAATGAAAACATATTTTGTAGATGTGGTTGTGCCACTTGCAGTTCCGAAGCCATTGACCTATCGTGTGCCAATGGAGTGGGAGTCATATGTGAATCAAGGAAGTAGGGTGGTTGTTCCTATCGGAAAAGCAAAGAAATATACCGGTATCATTTGGCGTGTGCATGAAGAAGTTCCAAAGGACCATGCAGCTAAATACATTGATGAAGTGCTCGATGACTTGCCAATTCTATCTAAAAAACAAATGGAATTGTGGAATTGGATGTCTCAGTATTATGCTTGCACGTTGGGCGAAATCATGTCTGCGGCACTTCCCACGGGATTAAAATTATCAAGCGAAACCATTTATGTATCGAATCAGGTTGACGACTTGGTTTTGGAGCCACATGAATTGCTTTTGGTAGAATTCATATCAAAAAAAAATCAAGGTGAAGGGGTTTCAGCACAGGAGCTTCAAGTACACCTGCCGTTGATTCAAGTTCAAAAAACCGTTCGGTCATTGTTGAAAAAAGGAGCACTTTCTGCACTGGAAGAGGTCAAAGAGAAATTCGTTCCAAAGCGAATTACCTACCTCATGTTATCTCCTTCTTTTTGTTCAGATGATGCGCTTCAAACCTGTTTTAATCAACTGGAAAAAAGAAATGCCGACAAGCAACACGCTGCTCTAATGACTTTTATTCAATTGAGCAACTGGAACGGAATAGAGGGAGTTGCTGTGAGAAAAAAAGATTTGATTCAAGCATCAAAAATAGATCATGCAGCAATTCAAGGATTAATTAAAAAGGGAGTTCTAATTCAAGAAGAAAGAAATGAACGCAGGGTTGTAGGTGAAGAAGCTACTCGTGATGAAATGCCCGTATTGTCTAAAGAGCAAGAGGAAGCAAAAGACAAGATTTTGAATCACAAAGGAACAAGTTTGTTATTTGGTGTTACTTCCTCAGGAAAAACAGAGGTGTACATTCACCTCATTGAAGAACAGTTGAAACAGGGTAAACAAGTTCTTTTTTTACTTCCGGAAATAGCCTTAACCACGCACCTTATTCATCGAGTTCAAGCATATTTTGGTGAGCAGGTTGGTGTTTATCATAGCGGTTACAGCACCCATGAACGAACAGAAGTTTGGCATCGTGTATTAGGAGGAAAATACAGATTCAATGTGGTTTTAGGGGCAAGAAGCGCGCTATTTCTCCCCTTCGAAAATCTTGGTCTAATCATAGTAGACGAAGAACATGAGGGTACATTTAAACAACAAGACCCCGCCCCTAGATATCAGGCTCGTGACGCAGCAGTTATGTTGGGGATGATGCACGAAATTTCTGTGGTTCTAGGAAGCGCTACTCCATCTATAGAATCAATGTATAATGCCAACTCAGGAAGGTATCAGCGAGTAGATTTAACCCAACGATTTGGTTTAGCACAACAGCCGAAGATTGAACTTGTTAATTTGAAAGCAGAGCTAGCAGCGAAACGTGTAACGGGAACATTTTCTCAAACATTGATTGATCAAATTTCCGAAACAGTAAAACAAGGAAATCAAGTTATATTATTTCAAAACAGAAGGGGCTACACACCGCTTTGGGAGTGCGTTATGTGTCACCACATTCCCGAATGCAAAAATTGCGATGTGAGCCTAACTTTTCATAAATCGAGTAATGAATTAAAATGTCATTACTGCGGCTTCGTTCAAAAACCACCTACCCAATGCCCAGCCTGTGGTGTGCAAAATTTTAAAATGATGGGCGCAGGCACTGAAAAGATTGAAGAAGAGCTGCAAGATATTTTACCTCATGTTCGTGTGGGGCGAATGGACATGGATGTTGCCAGGGGAAAGCACGCACACAAACAGTTATTAAATGAATTTGAAGAAGGTAAACTAGACGTGCTTGTGGGCACACAAATGGTAACCAAAGGATTGGACTTTTCAAAAGTTCAATTGGTTGGTGTGTTGAATGCCGATCGAATGATGAAACACCCAGATTTTCGGGCGTTGGAGCGGGCATTTCAACTGCTTGTTCAAGTGGCAGGAAGAAGTGGAAGAAGAGAAGAAATGGGTCGGGTGTTGATTCAGACTTACGACACAGATCATTGGATTTTCCCCTACGTCATTCAAAATGATTATGAAGGGTTTTATAGGATAGAAGTCAACGAACGGGAACAACACGCTTATCCACCATTCAAGCGTATGATAAAACTTACTGTGAAGCATAAGGATAGGGCGGTTGTTCACAAAGCAACGCAACAAATTTTCGAATGGTTGAAAACCGCATTGAACGGACATTTTTTTGGACCCGAAGAGCCGTATGTGAGCAGAATTAATAATTATTATATCCGTGTTTTTTGGATTCGCATTCCAAAAATGACCGAACATTTATTGGTTAAACAATTTTTGTTGGATTGTAAATTGAATTTATTGAAAGATCCTGAATTTAAAATGGTTCGTTTCGCTATTGATGTTGACCCGTCTTAAGAAGTAAATTCTTACCTTTGATCTCTAAACAAATTCGAATGTCAAAACAAGATATTTCTTGCTCTTTTTGTGGAAGAAAGAAAAGTGAAGCAGGTCTTTTAATCGCCGGGGTTTCAGGTCATATTTGCGCTGATTGTGCGGTTCAAGCCAGTGAAATAGTCAAAGAAGAGTCGAAACCCAGAGAAGAGGAATCATTTCAATCTTCCGAAATTTTAAAGCCAAAAGAAATTCAGCATTTTTTAGATGAGTATATCATTGGTCAAGAAGAAGCAAAAAAGGTACTCAGCGTTGCCGTATACAACCACTATAAAAGGTTAGCTCAAGGCGTTTCAAAGAAACAAGATGGGGTTGAAATTGAGAAATCTAATATTGTATTGGTTGGGGAAACAGGAACAGGAAAAACACTTTTGGCGAAGACAATAGCGAAGATGCTACACGTTCCTTTTTGCATTGCAGACGCCACGGTATTGACACAAGCGGGATATGTTGGAGAAGACGTTGAAAGCATTCTTTCACGCTTGCTACAAAATGCTGATTACGATGTTCAAAAAGCAGAACGAGGAATTGTTTTCATTGATGAAATAGACAAGATTGCGCGTAAAAGTGACAACCCAAGTATAACCAGAGATGTGAGCGGTGAAGGGGTTCAACAAGCTTTATTGAAACTTTTAGAAGGCGCGATAGTGAGCGTACCACCCCAAGGCGGACGCAAGCACCCCGAACAAAAAATGATTCAAATTGACACCAAAAATGTTCTGTTTATTTGTGGAGGGGCTTTTGACGGTATTGATAAACACATTGAGAGAAGAATGAATACGGCTTCCATTGGTTTTAGAAGCGCCTTGTCTCAAGAAGAAGTGCAAAGTTGGCTTCAGTTTATTTCTCCAGCCGATTTAAAACAGTTTGGTTTGATACCAGAATTAATTGGCCGCTTTCCGGTATTAACATTTTTGAATACACTCAATGCTACTGCCTTAAGACGAATTTTAACGGAGCCTAAAAACGCATTGGTACGTCAGTACATGCGTTTATTTGAAATGGATGGTGTAAAGCTTTCTTTCGATAAGCAAGTACTTGATTTCATTGTTGAACAAGCCATGGAATACCAATTGGGCGCACGTGGACTACGCTCCATTTGTGAAGCCATTTTGTTAGATGCCATGTTTGAAATTCCAAATAACAAAGACCAGAAAGAATTCAAGGTGACATTGACCTATGCAAAGGAGCAATTTGGAAAATCAAAAATCAGTAAATTGAAAGTGGCCTAGCATGTCTGAAGAGAAGCAAGATGTGGTGGAAACTCCACTCATGAAACAATACAACGGAATTAAGGTACAGTATCCCGATGCCTTGCTGTTGTTTCGTGTTGGTGATTTTTACGAAACGTTTGGTTCTGACGCGGTTGAAGCCGCGCGCATTCTTGGTATTACTTTAACAAAAAGGAAAAACGGCGCAGCTGCATTTGTTGAGTTAGCGGGTTTCCCACACCATGCGTTAGATACGTATTTGCCGAAATTAGTTCGGGCTGGAAATAGAGTGGCTATCTGTGATCAGTTGGAAGATCCAAAACTCACCAAGAAAATTGTTAAACGCGGTATCACTGAACTTGTAACGCCCGGGGTGAGTTACAATGAAAAAACGTATGACAGCTCAAACAATCAGTTTTTAGCCGCTGTGGTCATGCGAAACAATTTAGCCGGTGTGAGTTTTTTAGATATTTCTACGGGAGAGTTTTATTTGGCAGAGGGATCATATCAACATGTAGCGAAGTTGTTACAAAGTTTTAGACCGAATGAGGTGTTGTTTCAAAAGCACACAGATCAAGCTTTTCGCGAGGCATTCGGAGATACCAAATACTTTACTTTTCGTCTTGATGAATGGATTTTTTCATCAGACTATGCCGAAGAAGTGCTGCAAAAACAATTTGGAACCAAGTCTTTAAAAGGCTTCGGTGTAGATGATTTAAAATTGGGTGTTATTGCAGCCGGAGCGGCAATGCACTATCTGAAAGATACCCAACATGATAAAACCGCACACATACAAAAAATTGCTCGGTTAGAGCAAGACGCGTACATGTGGTTAGACCGATTCACCATTCGAAATTTAGAATTGGTGAATAGCCTGCACGATGAAAGCGCCACACTTTACCATGTCTTAAATCAGACGTGCACCCCCATGGGGGCGAGGTTGTTGAGGAGGTGGATTTTACTTCCACTAAAAGAAATTTCAGCCATTGAGAAAAGAAGCAATGCTGTAAAAATCTTAACAGAGAATCAGGAGTTTTTGGCAGAACTGCGACTGCATTTGAACGGTCTTGGAGATACTGAAAGGCTGGCTTCCAAAGTGGCAACCTCGCGAATAAATCCAAGAGAATTGCTCCAATTGGCGAAGGCTATGAATACCAGCAACGCCATTCACCAATTGATAAAAGACAAAAACTTTCCTGCTTTATTTCATTGGGCAAAAGATCTGGTAGAACTTGAACCCTGGGTGAATGAAATAATGAACACCTTAAATCCAGATGCTCCCATTGCCTTGAATAAAGGTGAGGTCATAGCAAAAGGAGGTGTTCGATTGGTTGGCAGGAGTGCCACTTCCAGAAGGTCAAAAACCTTTTGATGTTGCAGAATTGCGTTTTAAAAACGGACGTAAAGGCTATTATCGTAAAGGAGCCATGGACTTATATCAGGGCGATGTAGTAGTTGTTGAAGCACAATCTGGATATGATGTTGGAGTGGTTTCATTAACAGGTGAGCTTGTTCGAATTCAAATGAATAAGCGCGATGTTAAAGACAACTATGAGCTGAAGAAAATTCTTCGCAAGGCAGAGCAAACAGACTTTGAAACGTGGCAAAATGCCCGGAAAGAAGAGCAAACCACCATGATTCGTGCTAGAGAAATTGTGCGTGAATTGGGTTTGAATATGAAATTAAGCGATGTTGAATTTCAAGGAGACAGAACGCGCGCAACATTTTACTACTCAGCGGAAGAGCGCGTAGATTTCAGAGAGCTTATTAAACGCTATGCCGATGCGTTTAAAGTTCGAATTGAAATGAGGCAAATTGGTCTACGGGTGGAAGCGGGAAGATTGGGCGGAATTGGTTCTTGTGGAAGAGAGTTGTGCTGCTCAAGTTGGTTAACGGATTTCAGAGCAGTTTCAACCAGCGCTGCGCGATACCAGCAGTTGTCATTGAATCCGGGAAAACTTGCAGGGCAATGCGGAAAATTAAAGTGTTGTTTGAATTATGAATTGGATCAATACTTTGAGGCGGTTAAGAAATTGCCCCCCTCAAATGTGAAATTAAAATTGGCGAAGGGAACTGCAATTCATTTTAAAACAGACATTTTCAACGGCGTGTTGTATTACAACATTGAAGGAGTATACGGAGAGCCGCTATTGGCTTTAGGTGCAGATACCGTTCGCGATATCATTGAAAAAAATAAAAAAGGAATTGTAGTTGGAGAAGTTGTTTCCATTCAGCAGGACATGGAGCCTGTTGCAAAAACAGATTTTGCTGAGGTGGTTGGTCAAGATGATTTGCACCGCTTCGACAAGAAAAAGAAGCCAAACAAATCAGGAGGAAAAGGTGGAAAGCGCCCCTTTAGAAATAAAGGAAATAATCAAAAACCGAATCAATCCAATAACGCTGGAAACAAACCAAAATGAAGCCTCTCTATTTAAGCATCTTTTTGTTATCTATCCTCTTCTCATCATGCTCAGACGAGGCGGTTTATGAGGGAAATAAGGTTATTGAAAACGGAATTTGGGACAGTCAGAACGTTGCTGTGTTTGAATTTGATATTATGGACACCGTTAATCTTCACGATTTCTTTTTAGATATTCGAAACGGGGAAGAATATGAATTCAGTAATTTGAATGTATTTATTGAAATGGAATTTCCGAATGGAAAGCTAGCCGTAGACACTTTAGAGTGTCCCATGGCAGATGAGCTGGGAAATTGGTACGGAAAAGGCGGTCTAGGTGATTTGTATGACAACCGAATTATTTACAAATCGAAAAAACAATTTCCAATTGCAGGACATTATAAAGTGAGTATTCATCAAGGAATGCGCGTAAACCCTTTGCCAGGAATTTACGACATAGGCTTTCGTCTAGCGAAGTCGAAGTAAAACCTATTTCAGATTTTTTTTGCTCCAAATGTTGTATTTCATAATACACCAAATGGCTCTAAATCCATCTTTCCATCCAATTTTTTTACCTTCTTCATACGTTCTTCCGTAATAAGAAATTCCAACCTCGTATATGCGAATGTTTGGAATACGTGAAAGCTTGGCAGTTACTTCAGGCTCGAACCCGAAGCGTTTTTCTTTTAACAACAAACTTTTTGCAATGTCTGCACGCATCAGTTTGTAACAGGTTTCCATGTCTGTTAAATTCAAATTGGTGAACATGTTACTTGCAAAAGTTAGCCACCCATTTCCAATGCTATGCCAGAAGAATAGAATGCGGTGGGGTTTTCCACCCATGAAACGAGAACCGTACACAACATCTGCCCCTGCTTTAAATACCGGTTTAATGAGTACGTTGAACTCTTCTGGATCGTATTCCAAATCAGCATCTTGTACAATGACAAAATCGCCAGAGGCAATTTCAATAGCCTTGTGAATAGCGGCACCCTTTCCCTGATTTACAGGCTGAGAATAAAATTTAAAATCACGCTCTGGATGATTGGCGATATATGCCTCAACAACTTCAACTGTGTTGTCGCGAGAAGCATCGTTTACAATGACAATCTCCATTTGTATGTTGTTCGGAAGAACAACTTCGCCAATTCTATCTAGAATATGATGAATGGTAGCTCCCTCGTTGTATGCTGGAATTAATACAGAAAGTTTATTGAACGGATGATTCATTTTTGCTTAATCATTTTAGGAACACGAAAATAATACATGTCTTTTGCAGGGGCATTGCTTAGTGCTTCCGCTTGGGAAATAGTTGATTTTACTTCATCTTCGCGAAGCACGGTGTTTGAAGACGTCATAAACATGAGAGGCTCTACACTCGTGGTATCAAGCTCTTTTAGCTTATCCACGAAAGCAATCATTTCATTTAGCCCCTTCACCATTTCGTTTTCCTCCTCATTGGTAAAGGAAAGCTTACTCAACTTCGCTAATTTTTGAACTGTGGCCTTATCTACTTCCATTTGCGTTGAGTTCGAGTTCAATTATTTCTCGAACATGATTGCGCAAAGTTAATACATCTCTTGCTTTTTCAGTGTTGGGATAGATTGGCTCATGAATAACCACATCAACCACCTGAGGAGATGAAAATTGAAACAGTTTACCGGGGTCTAAAAGAATCTTATAATTTGATTTGAAGGTGATGGGAACAACGGGAACCTGATTTTCAACAGCCACCTTGAAAGCACCGTTTTTAAAAGGAAGCAGACCGGGCGCATGATCGGGAATAGTACCTTCTGGATACATAGCTACAGGCATTCCGTTTCGCAAACTTTTGGCTACGCGGTCCATGGCTACCAAGGCCGCTTTCGTTTGTCCGCGTCGAATGGGGATGTCTTGTTTTCGGAAAAATAAATTGAACAGGGGCCACTTCAGTAACTCACCTTTTCCCACAAAAAGAAAAGGCCGTTGAATAACTTCATACATGAAAACGGTGTCTAGGTAACTGCTGTGATTTGCAACAATAAGAAAAGCACCTTCCGGTAGTTTTGCTTTTTGATTGATTTGAATGGGACAGAAGATAAATTTTCGAATACAAGTACCCCACCAGCGCTTCAAAGGAAAAGCTCGCCAATGTCTTTCACGGTTCTTATAAATCCAAACAAAAGGGATGTAAAGTAGAATGAGACTGAACCAAAATACAAGACCTATCCACAATTTGTAGAGGAAATACAAAGGACGAAATAGAAGGCTCAAGTTTAATAGGTTCTTGTTGTGAAGTTATGAAGGCACGAGCTAAACTTCACTATAACCCAAATTTTTTCTTACCCTGCTTAAAGTAGCTTGAGCGGTAGAGCGAGCCTTTTCAGCGCCTTGAAGTAAAATTTGATTCAGCGTTGCCTTATCTTGAATGAGTTCAGTATAAGCTGCACGCTCTTGTGAGAAGCGATCTAAAATTAAACCCAGCAATTCTTTTTTAGCATGTCCCCAGCCGTATCCGCCTGCCATGAGTTGCTCTTTCATTGTTGCTGAAAACGCAGGACCGCCAATTAAATCAACCAAGGCACAAATGGCGTTTGCGTTGGGGTCTTTTGGGTCCTCAAGCGCTGTTGCATCGGTTACAATCTGCTTGTTTATTACATCTTTCAATGCTTTTTCAGGAAGGAAAATATCTATGTAGTTTCCATAACTTTTGCTCATCTTTTGACCATCTGTGCCTGGCACGTACATGGTTGCTTCGTTCACTTTTGATTTAGGAAGAACAAAGGTTTCACCCATCTGATGATTGAAAGCTGCGGCAATGTCTCGTGTTATTTCTAAATGTTGCAGTTGATCTTTTCCCACAGGAACTTCTTCAGCATCATATAAGATAATATCAGCAGCCATAAGAACAGGATAAGTAAAAAGCCCGGCATTCACGTCTTTTAATCGGTCTGACTTGTCTTTGAAGCTATGAGCATTAGCCAACATAGGGAAGGGCGTAAAACAATTCAAATACCAAGTCAGCTCAGCAACTTCAGGCACATCACCTTGTCTATAAAACACGTTTTTATTCGCATCGAAACCACATGCTAGCCAAGCTGCGGCAACGCTATATGTATTTTCTTTTAAGAGTTCAGCGTTTTTAATTTGAGTTAAGGTGTGAAAATTTGCTATAAAAAGGTACGCCTCATTATTTGGCAAATTACTCATTTCTATTGCGGGTAAAATTGCACCTAAGATATTCCCCAAGTGTGGAGTTCCAGTACTCTGAATGCCTGTTAATACGCGTGCCATAATTCTATTTTTCGATGCAAAGAAAGGTCATTATTTGCTTTTTTCTTTATCGTATTTTTTCTTGTACAACAGATACATTTCAGTTTGCATGTTACTTAATTCAATGCTTCTTCCGTTAATGTAGGCCAGTCGAAGTTGGTTGGTGGTAACATTTAATGCGTCACCATAAGAAACGAAAAGTGTTGCACTTTTTCCAACTTCGAGACTGCCGAATTGGCTATCAACACCAAGTATTTTTGCTGCGTTTAGCGTAAGTGCTTTTACAGCCTCTTCGTAAGGAAGGCCATGGGCAACGGCGGTTCCTGCCATGAACGGAAGGTTCCGTGTTCCCATACGTTCCATGTCTCCTTCATTTTGAAAAGCAAATACAATTCCAGCGTCATATAATTTTTTTGCAAGAGCGAATGAGGCGTGTGGATCATCTTCATCAAGGGTGGCAAGGTCATGCACGCGACGAAGCAGAACAGAAATATTTTCTTCTTTTAAGATTGATGCAGCAAGTGGAGCGTCATACCCCCCAACCAGCACCATTTTTACAATACCCATATTTCGCTTGAATTGAACAGCTTCGTGAATTGATTTTAATTCATCTGCGTGAACATAAAGTGTTTTGGATCCATCGAAGAGTCCTTTCATGGCTTCGAAGCGCAACTCAGTAAGTTCACCTTTAGGCGCTTTTGTGTATGCTTTTGCGTCTGTGAGAAACAATTCAATTTCTCTTTTTTGTTGTTCGTAGGTTTTCACTTTTGACACAAGTATTCTGCCTTTGTCATAGTGTCTGTGAATGACTTGAGGCCAGTTTAGATGCAGGCCGTCGTCTGCACGCACCACGGCGTCTTCCCAATTCCAGGCGTCGAATTGCATGATAGAGGAGGAACCTGAAATTATTCCGCCACGCGGCGTTACTTGTCCAAGTAACACACCGTTTGAACGAACGGTGGGAATAATTTCGGAATCGGCATTATATGCAATAACCGAACGAACGCTCGGTTTAAATGTGCCCACTTCATACAAATCGTTCTGTGCACGAATTGCATCTATTTCAACCAAACCTAGTGAAGTATTTGGCGCAATGAATCCAGGGTATACGTGCTGACCTTCTATAGGAATGACCTTGTCGAATTTACTCACGTCTAAGCGAGAAACAGTAGCGTCTGCAACCAATGTAATGACCCCCTTCTCAAAGGCAATGTAGGCGTTTTCTATCACCTTTCCATTTCCCAAATGCGCATAGCAGTTGGTCAATAGAATGGAGTTGCTTTGCGCTGGTGCAGGTGTAGGGCGGTGTTGTGCTTGAACAGCAATTGCTGAAAGTAATGCAAGTGATATAACTATTTTTCTAATCATTGTTTCTTATTCTTTAATGAAAATGCCTTTAGAAGTTTCGTCCATACTATTACAATGAAAATGAAATGGGTTTTTTGGTTGAGGCTTTCGTGTGGAAGCTCCGCCATTTTTTGCCTCCTCCATTTTCTGGATAATTCGTTCACGTTCAGATGCAAAGGCCACCCTTGCTTTTTCATCATCTTCCAAGTTGAAATAACAAGCTCCATCTATGTACGTCTTTTCTGCTCGAGCATAAATACTTAAGGGCTCGTTGTTCCAAACCACAAAGTCTGCATCTTTTCCAACTTTTAACGAGCCCATGCGATCATCTAAGTGTAAAAGTTTAGCCGGATTCAAGGTTACCATCTTCAAGGCTTCTTCCTCCGGAACACTTCCATACTTTACAATTTTTCCTGCTTCTTGATTTAAGCGAGCGCCCATTTCCGCATCATCTGAATTGATGGCAACAATAATTCCTTGCTCATACATAACAGCGGCATTGTATGGAATAGCATCTTTAACTTCTGCTTTGTATGCCCACCAATCGCTGAATGTGGACGCTCCCGCTCCGTGAGCTTTCATTTTATCTGCGACTTTATAACCCTCTAAAATATGTGTGAATGTATTTATTTTGAAGTTGAAACTGTCTGCCACATGCATGAGCATGTTTATTTCACTTTGCACATAGCTGTGACAGGTAATGAAACGTTCTTTGCGAAGAATTTCTAAAATGGTCTCCAATTCTAAATCCCTTCTTGGAGCGCTAGGCATGGGAAGACCTTTCTTGACTTTCTTACAAGCGGCGTAGTAATTTTCCCAGGTTTTTCCGTATTCCAACGCGCGGTAGAAATGATCGTAATACACCTGCTCAACTCCCATGCGGGTTTGTGGGAAACGCGTTACTGCGCGATCTCCCCAATTGCTTTGTTTGACGTTTTCCCCTAAAGCGAATTTGATAAATCCAGGTGCGTTCTCAATCTTCATTCCTTCTGCATTTGCTCCCCAACGGAATTTTACCAAAGCACTTTGTCCACCAATTGGATTGGCACTTCCGTGAAGCAACTGCGAAGCCGTTGTACCACCAGAGAGTTGACGGTAGATGTCAATGTCTTCCGGATAGATGACACTTCCTTCTTCAACTTCTGCACTGCTAGCTTGTGTGCCTTCATTTACACTCGAAAGCGCAATGTGGCTGTGCTCATCAATAATACCAGGTGAAATGTGTTTTCCTGTGGCTTCTATTTCTTTCACAACCTCACCTTTCGGAATTACAAGATCTAAGCCTATTCCAGCAATTTTTCCGCTTTTTACCCAAAGGTCTCCTTCTTGAATTTTTCCATTTTCACAGGTCCACAATGTGGCATTGCGAAACACCACGTTTTCTTGTTGGGGCAGCGAGGTTCTTCCGTAGGCGGTGAACGGATAAATGATTTCGCCGGGAAGTGATTTTGTTTTTTCACCCTTTTTTACTTCTTCTTTTTTCGGAAAAGAAGTAACGGTTGCACGCATTGAAAACGGAAGTTTTCCAAAGGTGACAAGATCTAAAACAAGCTCTTTTTCAGTTGAATGAATATTTCCTGAAACACGTGTAAAAGCCGTGCTGTCGAGCATTATTTCTCCAACTGGAAAACCATCTTTTAACTGTAATTTCAATTGAACAAGTGTGCTGTCTTTCGAACTAGAACCAAGCGCCTCATGAAGTTTTTTTAATTCCTCAGTTGTCTTCAATTTAGAACTAACTATTATTTCTTCCCCCTTACCTTTTTTACTTTCTGCTTTTATGCCGGTTCCTAAGACAGAAATGGCGTAAGTCCCTTCAAGAGAAATGGCATCAGCACTTGAAACAAAGTATGGTTTCCCGTTTACCCATGTTTCTAGCACCTTTGATTCAGATGTAAAAAGCTCTTTATTGGTAATAATAAAATTGGCGTCATACCCAGCAAGAATAGACCCCACGCGATGTTGAGCGTTCAAATATTGAGCTGGACGAGTAGTCAATGCGGCTAATGCAATATTCGCGGGTAGTCCGTTGTCAACAGCAATACGAATGTTTTCAAGCAATTGGCTTTTGTCTTCAAGTCCGCTAGAGGTAATACAGAATTCAATTCCAGCTTTATTCAAATAGGCTAAGTTAAAAGGCGCCAATTCCCAATGTTTTAATTCTGCTGTAGAAATATATCGGTTGCTTGCAGGATCGCTCACATCAAACGCTTGGGGGTAATTTACAGGAACAATAAACTTACCTTTTGTGGCTTTCATTTCCTCGATGCGCTGGTATTCGTTTCCTCCTGTTTTGAACAAATACTGCACACCAAACTCATCACCAATAGCGTCAGCACGAAGAATGTTCCATTTGTCATTGGCTTCGAAAATTTGAGCAAGATTGCTATTCACGTTCATTGCGCGAAGAGAGAGGTTTGTTTCAACCGATTCCTTCAAATTCGCGTACCAGCTTGCATCGCAGTAGGTTTGTCGAAGTAAAGCAATGCTTCCCATAATTGAAGATGGGTATTGTTGTGGACTACTTCCTTTGTTAAACGAAAAATAAGCAGCGGCTTCAGCACGAATAACGTCGGTGTGTATCTCATTGCCAAGGGCGATCAATGCACCAGTACCGCGAGAAATGCCGTCTGCCTTGTGCGCACATACCGCCGTTATTCCGGCATTTCGATAACTTGTCGCATCGTCATCATTGTGTTGAATTTGCAAGGAGGCATTATACTCAGGATGAATAGCAGCGTTCCAGCCTAAAATACTTTTTCCTGTTTCCTCGGTTTCTTCGCCGTGATTGTCATTTTGTTTTTTAGGAATTCCGTAAGTGGAAAAAGCATCAATGAATCCGGCGTAAATGAATTTTCCGCTGGCATCAATAATAGCGCAGTGTTTGGGTATGGGAATGTTTTTACCTACAGAAATTATTTTCCCCTTTTCAACAATAACAGTTGCACCTTCAAGTTTAATCTCAGGTGTGGAATAGATAGTTGCATTCGTTAAGGCATAGGCGCTAACATCTTTTGGTCGAATACCATTGAATGGAAAGGTGTCTTGAGCAAACAAAAAGCATGAGTGCGAAGCAAGAAGGATTAAAAACAAAAGTTTTTTCATGTTGTCGTTTAAAAAGAAAATCGATTTCGATTCTAACAAAAATAGTGGGATTCAAATGAACATGGCGTGTAAATGTTATCCTTGAATGCAATTACATTTGTATTATGAGCGAAATAAAAAAAATACCTACCGCATTATATGCCGAAATGACCCCGAATCCCGCGACCATGAAGTTTGTGGCGGATAGACTATTACTAGCGGGTGGCTTGCAAGTAGAATATCAGAATAAAAATGAAGCAAAAGGCTCCTCCCCTCTTGCAGAAGAACTATTTAACTTTCCTTTTGTAACAAATGTTTTCATAGCTAACAATTTCGTTACCGTCACTAAAGATGAATCTTTAACCTGGGACATGATAGTTATGCAATTGAGGGAGTACATGAGAGAATGGTTAATGGATAATGAAATTGCCGTAACAACGGTGCCAGCCCATTTGATGAATAGGGCCCCACAGTCCATTGCGAGTGACAATGATGAAAAGACAAGTTCAAACCCCCTTCCAAAGTTTGAATCCACAGAATTAGACGAAGCCATTCAAGCCATTCTTGAAGAATATGTAAAACCAGCGGTTGAGCGCGATGGCGGCGCAATAGATTTTATTGGATTTAAAGATAAAACGGTATATGTCCAAATGAAGGGTTCTTGTGCGGGTTGTCCATCTTCAACAGCAACGCTCAAGGGGGGTATTGAGAATTTATTAAAAGCGAAATTTCCTGAATCCATTGAATGTGTAAGTTCTATTTGATGAAAAAAAACCTCTTTTTACTTGCAAGCGTCACGTTGAGTTGTGTTGCGTTGAACGCACAAATAACTGCCCCGAAATACGTAAATGAATTTTTACAGATTGGAGTAGGGGCCCGATCATTCGGAATGTCAGGAGCTCAAGTAGCATCGGTTTCAGACGTAACCGCCGGTTATTGGAATCCGGCAGGCCTGTTACAATTGACAGACCAATGGGAATTTGCAACTATGCACAATGAATACTTTGCCGGAATTGCCAAGTATGATTTTATTTCTGCAGGTAAGAAGGTAGATGATAAAACGGCCGTAGCGGGCACGGTTATACGTTTTGGAGTAGATGATATACCAAACACCCTTGATTTATACGACCCAAACGGGAACGTTGATTATTCTAGAATAACAACGTTTAATGCCGCTGACTATGCTTTTATTTTTTCTATAGCCCGTGACGGATTCGCCACCAAATCGAACTTCGTTAACCAGTTGAAATTTGGAGGAAATGTTAAACTGATTTACCGCAATATTGGCTCATTTGCAAATGC
The DNA here is from genome assembly GCA_046081505.1 of Bacteroidota bacterium. Taxonomy (GTDB): domain Bacteria; phylum Bacteroidota; class Bacteroidia; order Flavobacteriales_D; family Sanyastnellaceae; genus CAIZGX01. Next base: position 29,182 of record JBJTWB010000275.1, read on the forward strand.
TTTTGGTATTGGTTTCGATTTGGGAACCCAATTGAAGAAAGAGCACTGGAGTGCAGGACTTGTTATTCGTGATGCAACAAGCACCTTCAATGCATGGATGTTCAATTTGAATGAATCAGCAATTACTGTTTTTCAGAATACAGGAAACGCACTCCCCGAAAACGGCCTAGAGATAGCTCTTCCGCGGTTTATAGCAGGAAGTGCTTATCACGGAAAATGGAATAAAAAAATAAAAGGAGAGGAGCTTTCGTACCTCATTGAATCCAATGTTCAACTTACTACAGATGGACAAAGAAACACGTTGGTTTCAATGAAAGGATTGAATCTGGATCCAAACGTAGGATTTGAACTGGGCTATGCCAATACGCTGTTTCTTCGGGGTGGAATAGGTAACATTCAGCGTTCTGTCGATTTCGACAATACCCAATACATGTCTTTCCAACCCAACATTGGCGTGGGAATTCGATTGCGCAAATGGTTTTTAGATTACGCATTGTCTGATGTAGGAAATCAATCAGATGTTCCTTATAGCAACGTGTTTTCTCTGAAAATCAAAATCTAATCCACTACGAATCGAACAGATTGATTGGTCTGCTCACCTTTTATTTGGAGGGTGTACAATCCTCTTGGTAAATTCAAATCAAAAGTCTTTGAAAACATTCCCCCAGGTATGCCAACGCTCTCCGTGTAAACTTGTTTTCCAGTTAAATCGAAAATGTGAACATTTGTTTTATCAAATCGAGGTAAGAACGTATTTAATGTAAAAGAACCGGCATTTGGATTGGGGTAAATTAAACTTTCGGTTATCGAGTTATGTGATTCATTCACACTTACAATTGGCTCAACAACAATATTTTCATCGCCATTTACATAATAAGTGTAACAATAGAAAACAATCATCATTTCATCACCTGTTTCTTCACCGGCAACGACTAGCTGTGGTGGGTTGTTTGGGTTATACGGATTGGCTGAAGTGTTGTCATAGAAAGCCTCAGCTCTCAACTGTGTTCCCTGCGGAATTGGAATGAGTTGTGGGTAATTGTAGCTCAGTTGCCAATCAAAACGCCAATTTGGAATGCTAATAAGTGGCTCTGTACTTCCGCCAGATAGTTCAGCCCAACTGCTTATGCTTCTTCCAATCAAATGCATATGTGGAAAGCAACCAATAAGCGTAACATCATAAGGAACATTGTACGTTTCAGTGAACGTAGCCGTTTGGTTGGCCGGAATGAATAAAAAGTTTTGATCCAACACACCCGGT